>NZ_JBSGBK010000017.1:0-123228 GCF_053601215.1 Amycolatopsis sp. NPDC004772 | reverse complement strand
TTCCCCCCCCCGCCCCTCGCCCGTTCTCCTGTGGGGGGGGGTGGGGGCGTGCCCCCCCCCTTTTGGGGTTGGGTGCCCCCCCCCCCCCCCAACGCCACATTGGGGCGTTTGGGTGGGGACTAGCTCACCGCGGTGATCTGCACCAGCGAGGTGCCGACCGTGACGCCCGTGTCGGTCTGCACGGTCAGCTGACCGCGCAGGGTCCGGCCCGCGGCCGGGGCACTCGCGGCCGTCACCGTCGCCGGCACGGTCCACGAGCTGCCGGACGCGCGCAGGGCGTTGGCGTCGTTCACCGCGACCGACCCGAACGCCGGGTTGGTGAACACGTCGAGGTAGTCGTACTCCGTGGTGCCGGCCGGCACCGCGTAGCCGTCCACCAGCGCGAGCCAGACACCCGCCGCCGGGTTGGGCACGGTCACCGACTCCTCGGAGTCACCGTCCGCGCTCACCGCCGCCTGCACGCAGGAGCCGGTCGTGCAGTTGTACAGCACCAGGTCGAGGTCGGCGCCGACGTCGGACGTCTTGCCGATCGTGACGGTCAGCGACTGCGAGCCGGCCGTCACCGGGATCTGGTACTGCTGCTGCGCGCCTTCGGCGATCGACGGCCGCTGCGTCTTCGCGCTGCCCAGCGTCGCTCCGGTCAGCTTGCCGGTGAACGCGCCGAGCGTGTTCTGCACGGTGTAGGACCGCGCGATCGGCGTGCCCACCGTGGCCGAGGCGATGGTGTCCGGGTTCGGCGAGACCGCCGTGCCCAGCACCGAAGCCGACAGCTTGTACGGCGCTTCGGCCACATCGGACGTCCGGCGTGCCTCGACGACGATCTCCCACACGCCCGGGAGCGGGTTGGCGATCGTCCGGCTGGTCGGCGTGCCGCCGGCGCAGCCCGCACCCGCGTCGGGCAGGTAGCACGCGGTCGTCGCGGTGCTGGCCTCGGCCGGGACGCCGGTCGGGTCGTACCGCAGGAACCGCACCTGGCCCTTGCCGGGGGCGCCGGCGCCGGCGTCCAGGTCCACCTTCAGCGCGCTGGCGCCCTGCGGCACCCGCACGAAGTAGCTGGTCGCCTGGTTGCGGGCGGCCTTGCCCGTGTTGTCGACCTGGAAGCCCTTACCGGCGACGAACTCCTGCGGCGCGAAGACCGTGTTCAGGGTCTGCACGTCGATGCCGATCGTGAGCGGGTTGTCCAGGTAGAGCAGGGCCGAGTGGACCCCGGTGCCCTTCGGGTTCACGTTCACCTTGAACGAAACCGGCGCGTTCAGCGGCAGGACCACCGTCGAACCGGAGGAGAACGTGCCGTCGTTGCCGACCCACCGCACGAAGTACGGCACCGGGTGCGCCGAGCCCGTGGTGCGGGTGATCGTGTACGTCCGGGTGTAGGCCTTGCCCGCGGTCACGCCCTCGCGGTCGTGGATGCCCACGCCCGTGTTCGGCTTGGCCAGCAGGCCCGACAGCGCGGTGTGCACCTCGACCGACGTCGAAACCGTGTCCGGCTTCGGGTTGAGCGACAGCGCGACGAACGCGGCCGGGACGTTGAACAGGCCCGCGCCCTGGGCGTACGCGCCGATGCCCGGCACGAACCGCGCGGTCGACTTGATCGCCGCGCGCAGCTGCGCCACCGGCGGCCGCTGACCGTTGTGCGTCGCCTTGTACGCGCTCACCAGCAGAGCCGCCGCGCCGGTCGCCTGCGGCGCCGCCATCGACGTGCCCTGCAGCATCGCGTAGCCGGCGGGCAGGGCGTAGGTGCCGGGAACCGGGGTCGGTTCCAGCCACCGCGGGACGGTGGCGATGGCCGCGCCGGGCGCGATGATGTCCGGCTTGAAGCCGCCGTCTTCCCGCGGGCCGCGCGAGGAGAACGGGTGCATCGACTCGGGGTTCTTGGTGACCGAGCCGTAGTTCGACAGCCAGGTCTCCTTGGTGATGTACGAGCCGACCGAGATCGCGTCCGTGGCCACCGACGGGTCGCCGACCGTGTTCGCCCCGGCGCCGCTGTTGCCGGCCGAGATGAAGATCTGGACGTTGTACTCGGCGATCGTGCGGTTGTAGAGCTCCGCGCGGGCGTTGTTGCCGTCGTTGAGGGCCGGCAGGCCGCCGATCGAGATGTTGATGACGTCGGCGCCGTGGCTGGCCGCATAGACGACGCCGTCGATCAGGCCGGACGACGTGCAGCCGGCGCTGGTGAGGCACACCTTGACGGCCAGCACCTTCGCACCCGGGGCGGCGCCGTCCATCTTGCCGCCGAACAGGTCGTTGCCGGCGGCGATGCCGGCGACGTGCGAACCGTGCTCCGCACCGGCGATGCCGATGCCGACGAAGCCCGGCTTGTCGGTCTGGACCACGAAGGCCATCCGCTCGGCGATGTCGGTCGCCGGGTTGTCGGTGCCGAAGAAGCCGACGTCGTACTTCTTGTTGTAGTCGGTCATCGGCTTCTCGTCGGTGAAGTCGCCGTTGCCGTTGAGGTCGACCCGGACCTCCTTGGTGGCGGGGTCGAGCAGCACGCCCCAGGAGTCGGCGCGGTCGCCGTCGCGGTTGACGTCACCGCCGGTCTCGCTGTCCGCGGCGCCCAGGTCGCCGGCGGTCTCGCCGAAGAGGCCGAAGGTGTACGGGCCACCGGTCGCCGGGGCCGTCCAGGTGCGGCCGTTCGAGGTGAACGTGCCGGTGTAGGTCGCGGTGGACTGCTTGACCCAGGTGCCGTCACCGGAGTTGGTGGCGTTGGCGTTGTACCAGTCGACGATCTTGCGTTCGCCGTGGCTGGTGGTGGCCAGCGCGGGGGAGTCGAGGTCGACGCCGGAGTCGAGCACCGCGACCGTGGTGTCCTTGCCGTCCCAGCTGGGCAGGACCTGGCCGAACTGCGCCGCGTAGGTGTCCCCGGTCGGCAGGTACGGGTTGACGCGCGGGGTGTTCTTGCCCGGCGCCGGCTGCGGCAGCGGGGTGGTCGCGCCGTCGGGCTTCGGGTCGTCGCGCACGATGAGCCCGTCGACGTCGACGGCGTTGACCGACTTGAGCTTCGCGGCCTTCTCCGCCTTGGCCGGCGGGATGCTGACCTTGACGTAGTCGAGCTTCGTGTCGGTGGACTGGACGACGCCGCCGAGGGCCTTGAGCTCGTTCACCGCGGCGCCGGTCTGGCCCTTTTCCGCCGCGATCAGCAGCGTGACGTCGGGCTTCCCGGCCTTCTCGGCTTCGGCGACGAGCGCGCGGTCGTGCTCGTCGAGGGTCTTGCCGTCGGCCGCGCCGCTGGTGGGCGGGGCCTGCTGGGCGGAGGCCACCGGGACGGCGACGCCGAGGACGGAGGCGCCGAGTGCGGTGGCGAGGACGGTGATCCCGGCCCGCCGTCTCCAGCGCGATCTGTGCTGTGTCACTGAAACGACCCTTCGTGAAGAGATGCGTACCGAGCAGTACACAGGGTGGGATCTTCGTCAGCAATCAGACAGTTAGCCCATAGACCGCAATTGGTTGCGAGCCAAATGGAGTAATCGACTGCCCGGTTAGGCGGTCACGGAAACGCTTCCCGAACGGCCAGATTTCGCCATTGCTACATGTGTGTATAGCGAGCTATATTATCGTGTAGTCGACTACACGCACGTATAGGACCACGATGAACGACCTCACCGCACGGGCCCGCATCCGCGACGCCGCCATCAAGCTCTTCACCGAGCGCGGCATGGAGAAGACGTCGATCCTGGACATCGCCGAGGAAGCCGGCGTCTCCGGTGGCCTGATCCGTCACCACTTCGGCTCCAAGGACGGCCTGCGGGAAGCGTGCGACACCTACGTCTTCGACGAACTGATGAAGTTCAAGGAGGAGGCGCTCACCAAGGGGGAGGCGGATCCGGGCTTCGTCCCGACGTTCGACCCGCGCCAGCTGCTCTTCCGCCGGTACCTGGGCCGCGCGATGATCGACGGCTCCGCGGCCGCCGCCGCCCAGTTCACCGAGATCGTCGACGGCACCGAGCGCTGGTTCCGCGAGCAGGGCCTCGGCCTGCCGGACCCGCGTGCCTGCGCGGCCGCCCTGGCCGCCATGACCGGCGGGATGATGATCCTGCAGGACCACGTCGCCCGCGCGCTCGGCGAGGAACCCGGTACCCACGAAGCGATGCTGCGCATGTCGCTCGCCGCCGGGTACCTGTTCACCCACCCGCTCGCCGCCCCCGAAGCCCTGAAGAAGGCCAGTGAATCGCTGGCCGCGTACCGACGGAAGGAATGACGATGGCCGACGCGATCACCGCCGACGGCCTCACCAAGGCGTTCGGCCGGACGAAAGCCCTCGACGGGCTCGACCTGACCGTCCACACCGGCGAGGTGCACGGCTTCCTCGGGCCCAACGGTGCCGGCAAGACCACCACGATCCGCGTCCTGCTGGGGCTGATGCGCGCCGACGGCGGCCGCGCCACCCTGCTCGGCGGCGACCCCTGGACCGACGCCACCGAGCTGCACCGGCGGCTCGCGTACGTCCCGGGCGACGTCACGCTCTGGCCCAACCTCACCGGCGGCGAGGTGATCGACCTGCTCGGCAGGCTGCGCGGCGGTCTCGACACCGCTCGCCGCGCGGAACTGATCGAGCGGTTCGACCTCGACCCGCGCAAGAAGGGCCGGACCTACTCGAAGGGCAACCGGCAGAAGGTCGCGCTCGTCGCCGCGCTCGCGTCCGATGTGGAGCTGCTGGTCCTCGACGAACCGACGTCCGGGCTCGACCCGCTGATGGAGGAGGTGTTCCGGGAGGTCGTCGCGGAAGAACGCGAACGCGGCGACCGGACGGTGCTGCTGTCCTCGCACATCCTTTCCGAGGTCGAGGCGCTGTGCGACCGCGTCACGATCGTCCGGGCCGGCCGCACGGTCGAGTCGGGCACCCTGGACGAGCTGCGGCACCTGGGCCGGATCACCATCGACGCCTCCCTCGCGCGGGTCCCCGCGGACCTGGGCTCGCTGCCGGGCGTGCACGACCTGAGCTTGTACGGCTCGCACGTCCACCTGTCGGTGGACCAGACGGCGCTGGACGACGTGATGCGGCACCTCGCCGAGGCCGGTCTGCGGAGCCTGGTGAGCCGCCCGCCGACGCTCGAAGAGCTGTTCCTGCGCCACTACCGCCACGACGAGCCGGTCGGAGCGGCGCGATGAGGGGCACCGGGGCGTTGCTGCGGCTGGTGCTGCGCCGCGACCGGCTGCTCATGCCGTTGTGGATCGCCGGTCTCGCGCTCGCGCCGGTCGGCTACCTGTCGTCGATCAAGGCGGCGTACCCGGATGCCGCGGCACGGCAGCACTTCTTCGACCTCAACGCCTCGAGCGCGACTTTCGTCGTGCGCAACGGCCCGCTGTACGGCTCCTCGCCGGGGAACCTGCTGGCCTGGCAGTGCGGGTTCGTACCGGTGGTCGTGGGCCTGATCGCACTGCTCACCGTGGTCCGGCACACCCGGACCGAGGAGGAGGCGGGACGTCGTGAGCTCACCGGCGCCACCGTCGTCGGCCGGCACGCGGGGCTGGCCGCCGCGGTGCTCGCCACCTGCGGTGCGTGCCTGGCGTTCGGCCTGCTGACCGCGTTCGGCGTCGCCGCACAGGGCGTTCCGTTCGCCGGCGCGCTCGCGCTGGGGCTCGGGTTTTCCCTGGCAGGCTGGGTGTTCGCCGGTGCCGGCGCCGTCGCGGCCCAGCTCACCTGGGGCGCGAGCGGGGCGCGGGGCATCGGGATCGGGGCGCTGGTGCTGGCGTTCCTGCTGCGCGCGGCCGGGGACAGCAGCGGCTCGGCGGGCTGGCTCGCGTGGCTGTCGCCGATCGGCTGGGCGCACCGGCTGCGGCCGTTCGCGGGGGAACAGTGGTGGGTGCTCGCGCTGGGCGTCGCCGCGACGGCGTTGTTCGTGGTGGCGGCCGTGGCGTTGTCCGGCCGTCGCGACCTCGGCGCGGCGCTGCTGCCCGCGCGGCTCGGGCGTTCCGAGGCGAAGGCGTCCCTGCGCTCGCCGCTGGCCCTGGCCTGGCGGCTGCAGCGCGGGTCGCTGCTGGTCTGGACCGTCTGCCTCGGGCTCGTCGGGTTGCTGATGGGCGGGGTCGCGCAGAACGTCGCGGACCTGATGCGGGACAACCGGGCGGTCGCCGACGTGTTCTCGCGCATGGGCGGCGGTGGCGCGGTGCTGGACGCGTACCTGGCCGGGACGATGACGCTGTTCGGCCTGGCGGCGGCGGGTCACGCGGTGCAGGCGACGCTGAAGCTGCGTGCGGAAGAGGCGGCGGGCCGGGCGGAACCGGTCCTGGCGACGGCGGTCGGGCGCGTCGGCTGGGCCCTGGCCCACCTCGCGTTCGCGTTCCTCGGGCCGGCGTTCGTGCTGGTGGTCACGGGCTGGACGACGGGACTGGCGTACGGGAGCGGTTTCGGGCTGGTCCCGGCGGCCCTGGCCCAGCTGCCCGCGGTCTGGGTCCTGACCGGACTGGCGGCGTTGCTGATCGGCTTCCTGCCCCGGTTCGCGGCGGCGGCCTGGGGACTGCTGGCGGCGTTCCTGTTGCTGTCGCTGGTGGGGACCGCGTTGCAGTGGAGTTCAGTGGTGCTGGGGATTTCGCCGTTCCAGCACTTGGCGAGGCTGCCGGGCGGGGCGTTCTCGCTCACACCGGCGCTCTGGCTGGCGGCGATCGCGGTGACGGCGGGCGCGGGCGGGCTGTTCGCGTTGCGGCGGCGGGACGTGCCGGTGGGCTGAACCGGGCTTCGGCGGCAACCGAGGGAGTCGAACCCTGCGCGGCTTGTGAAGGCGGCGCTCCTGAACCGGCCCTGACCCTTCGGCGGGCGACGGCTGCCATCTGTTCCAACGCTAGGGGAATACCCGGTTGTTCCGCATCTCAAGCCGTGCTTCACCCGGACGGGTCCGGCTGGCAAGGTGGTCCGCATGGACGATCTCCTGCTGCGCCGCGTCCGGCCCGGCCTCGGCGGCGACCTCGCCGACGTCCGGGTGACCGACGGCCGGATCACGTCGATCACCGAGCCGGGTTCCACCGGGTTCGCCGCGCGGGTGGTCGACGGGCACGGCGGGACGCTGCTGCCGGGGCTGGTCGACGCGCACGTCCACGTGGTGCAGTGGGCGACGTTCCGGCGTCGCATCCCCCTCGACGCGGCGCGCTCGGCGGGGGAGGCGATCGAGCTGCTGCTCGCGCACCTGCTGGCGACCCCGGCACCGCAGACGGAACTCGTCGTGGGCGCCGGTTTCCGCGACGGGCTCTGGCCGGACAAGCCGCACAAGGACCTGCTGCAGCGCGCGTTGCCCGGGCGCGCGGTCGCGTTGTTCAGCGCGGACCTGCACACGCTGTGGCTGAGCCCGGCGGCGCTGAAGCTGATCGGCCGCGAGCACCCGACGGGCGTCCTGCTGGAGGGCGACTGCATGAGCGCCACGGCCCAGCTCCCGACGGCGGCGATCGACGTCCAGGACCGGTGGGTGGCGGAAGCGGTGGCTGCGGCGGCCGCGCGGGGCGTGACGCAGATCGTCGACTACGAATACGCGGACACCGTGGCGGACTGGACCCGCCGCGGTACTCCGGCCGCGCGAATCTCATGCGTCGTCGCGAAACACCTCCTGGACCAGACCATCGAGCGCGGCCACCGCACCGGCGACGTCCTCCCGGACTCCGGCGGGCGGCTGACGGTCGGGCCGTTCAAGCTGTTCGTGGACGGTTCCCTCAACACGCGCACGGCCTACTGTCACGACCCGTACCCCGGCGTGGATTCACCG
Source organism: Amycolatopsis sp. NPDC004772 (assembly GCF_053601215.1). Classification (NCBI taxonomy): domain Bacteria; kingdom Bacillati; phylum Actinomycetota; class Actinomycetes; order Pseudonocardiales; family Pseudonocardiaceae; genus Amycolatopsis; species Amycolatopsis sp. NPDC004772. Next base: position 115,537 of record NZ_JBSGBK010000017.1, on the reverse strand, counting down.
GGCTCGCTGGAACTGCCGCCGGACGAACTGATCCCGTTGCTGCAGCGGGCGTTCGACCACGGGCTGCTCCCGGCGGTGCACGCCATCGGCGACCGGGCGAACACGATCGCGCTGGACGCGTTCGAGGCGGTCGGCTGCCCGGGCCGCATCGAACACGCCCAGCTGCTCTCCCCGTCCGACGTTCCCCGGTTCGCGGCCCTGGGCGTGATCGCGGCGGTCCAGCCGGCGCACCAGCCGGACGACCGCGACGTCGCCGACCGCCACTGGCACGGGCGCACCGAGCGGGCGTTCCCGTACCGGTCGCTGCTGGAGTCGGGCGCCCGCCTGGAGTTCGGCTCGGACGCCCCGGTGGCGCCCTTGGACCCCTGGGACGGCATCGCCTCGGCGATCTCCCGCACGGACGACGACCGCCCGCCGTGGCACCCGGAGCAGGCGATCCCGTTCGCCGACGCCCTGGCGGCGTCCTCCGGCGGCCGTCGCGGAGTGGCGGTGGGCGACCTCGCGGACCTGATGGTGACGGCCACCGACCCATCGACGCTGTCCCCGGCGGACCTGCGTGCCCTCCCGGTGACGGCGACGGTCGTCGACGGGCACGTCACGTACCAGGTCTGACCTCGGCCTCGGCGTGCGCGTGCAGCATCCGGCTACCCTCCGACGCGGGGCCCCGCGGAGCCGATGAAGGTCTGCCAGGGGGTGACCTGGTCGATGTGCACGACGGCGTCGAACGCGGCGAGCGGGTTCACCAGCTGCTTGTACGGGCCCTGCCGGGTGCCGTCGATCTCGGCGAAGCGGCGGGCCACCTCGCCCTCGCCGGGGACTCGGCGCAGGTCGAGCAGGGCGAGCGGCGCCCCGGCACTGGAGAGCAGGACGTCCAGGTCGTTCGGGTCGGCGCCGGGGGCGACGTCCTCGTAGAACACCTCGGTGTGGCCGGGCGGCCCGTCGGGCAGCGGCCGGTGGCCGAACACGCGGCCGCCGTTGGAGGTGGTGGCGATGACCACCATCCGGTCGCCGAGCGAGCGGGCCAGGTGCTGGCCGAGCATCACCTGTTCTTCGTTGATGATCGGCGGGACGCGGTACGGCCAGCGCTGCAGGTGCCCGTTCGCCGCCCCGACGACGACCCGGTCCTCCCGCGCGAGGATCCACTCGACGTTGTCGGCCATCGCCGCGTCCCGGACGTTGGCGCCCCGGTACGTGCGCTCCGGCGCGGCGGCCATGTTCGCCAGGAACGCGTCGGCGTACCGGGCGTTGACCGCGCACTGCAACGCGATGTCGGCCCGGGCTGCGTCCACAGTGGAGTAAGGGACGCGCAGGGCGCGGAGGCGTTCGGTCAGCTCGCCGATCCGGGCGGTCAGCTCGTGGCGGTGGGCGGTGCCGAGGGCCAGGTAGGCCTGGATCGCCGGCGCGGCCCAGGCCAGTCCGGTCCGGTCGGCCGGCAGGTAGTCGAACAGCGGCAGCAGGTTCTTGCGGGCCGCCGCGGCGTAGTCCGGGTCGGCTTCGTCCAGGAAGGCCAAGGCGGCGGTGACCCCGGGCCGGGCGGACGCGCTTGAGTCCGGGATGTCCATGCCGTAGAAGCGGATCTTGCGGTCGTGGGTGCGGTTGTGCTCGCGCAGCCACCGCAGCTGGTCACGCATCTCCGCGCACTGGCCCAGGTGGTAAGTGATCCCGGTGTGCAGGAGCCGGTCCAGGTCGCCGTCGCCGCCGAGCACCCAGTCGTGCACCGCCCAGCCTTCGGGGAAACCGGACTCCAGCGCGAACCCGGTGAACCCCAGTTCCTCGGCCAGGAACCGGGTGACCAGGTGGCGGAGCTGGTAGAACTCGTGCACCCGGTGCGTGCTCTCGCCGATGGCGACGACCCGGGCGTCGCCGACGATGTCGCGCAACGGCTCGAGCCCGGCGTAACCCGCCTCCGGCTCGAGCGTCCGCAGGCGCACGATGTTCTCCCGGAGCCACCCGGTGATGTCGACGTCCATTCACCCGTCCTTTTCGTCTTCGCCCGCGGCGCGGGCCTTGCGCAAGTAGTCCACGACTTCGGCGGCCTCGCCCGGCCCGGACCAGCCGAGGCGCTCGTCGAGCTCCCGGCCGAGCCCGGCGCGGTTGTCCTCCCACAGCGCCGTGGTCGCCGCCTCGAACGAGCGGTCACCGGGGTGGAACGCGGCCGCCGTCTTCCGCCAGCGGGCGACCAGGTCCTGCACGGCCGGGTCGTCGACGGGCGTCCCGTCGAGCAGGTGCTGCCGAAGCCGGCCGAACACCGCGAGCCATTCGGTCTTCAACGTCTCGATCGCGCCGCTGCCCAGCTGCGCGGCGCGTCCGGTGATCGTCGCGAGCTGGGCGGCGGACAGGTAGCGGCCGGCGTCGACGGACATCGGTTCCAGGGCGGCGAGGAACTGGTCCGGGCCCGGCATGGTGTCCTCGGCCAGCCGGGCGAGCAGGCCCCGGAGCCGCTGGGCCGACTCCTCGATGCGCGCGGCCCGGGCCTCCAGGCCGGCGAGCTGCGCGGTCAGCAGGCCACGCAGCCCGCCGGGGTCGTCCGTCGCGTCCCGCAGGACGACGGCCACCTCGTCCAGGGAGAGCCCCAGCCCGCACAGGGTCCGGACCCGGTAGAGCCGGCGCACGTCCGCCTCGAGGTACCGCCGGTGCCCGGCCGGTGTTCGTTCGCCGGGGGAGACCAGGCCGATCCGGTCGTAGTGGTGCAACGTGCGGACCGTGACGCCGCTGGCCTTCGCCAGCTCGCCGATGCTCCACCTGCGTTCGCTCACCCCTCGACCGTAAAACCTGACGCAACGTCAGGTTCAAGGCTTTCCGGGGGTTGATTTGTCCACCGGACAACGGAAAAGATCCCACCGTGCATGTGACAACGTTGTCAGGAGGACACGGATGAGAGCGCGGACACGCGTCCTGGCCACTTTGCTCGCCGGGGCCACCACCATGGCCCTCGCGACCCCCGCCGAGGCGGGCGTGCGGTTCGCCGACGACCCCACCACGCTCGTCGACACCTCGATCGGCAACAACGGGGACGGCACCACCTTCCCGGGCGCCACCACCCCCTTCGGGATGGTGCAGCTGTCCCCGGACACGCAGCTCAAGAAGTACGCGTCCTACGACTACGCGCAGGACACCACGCTCGGCTTCAGCCACACCCACCTCTCCGGCGTCGGCTGCCAGACGATGGGCAACTTCCGGTTCATGCCCACCACCGGCGCCGTCACCAGCAGCGACCCGGCGAAGTACGGCGCGAAGTTCAGCCACGCCGACGAAACCCGGCAGCCGGGGTACTACGGCGTCAAGCTCGCCGACGGCATCGGCGCCGAGCTGACCGCGACCCAGCGCACGGGCCAGCACCGCTACACCTTCCCCGCCGGGGCGACCAGCGAAAACGTCCTCATCGAGGTCGGCGAGAGCAACGGTTACACCTACGCCGGTGACGTCCACGTCGTCGGGGACGACACCGTCGAGGGCTGGCTGCAGGGCGGCAACTTCTGCTGGGAGACGCAGAAGGAGCGGTACAAGATCTTCTTCAGCGCCAAGTTCGACCGCACGTTCACCAGCTTCGGCACCTGGACCGACGGCAAGCTGACGCCGAACCAGCGGGACGCGAAGCTCGGCAGCCAGCGCACCGGCGCCTGGCTCACCTTCGGCACCGAGAAGAACCAGGTCGGCGCCTCGGTCGGGCTGTCCTACACCTCGATCGACGGCGCCCGGCTCAACCGCGGCGCCGAGCAGCCCAAGTCGTTCGACAAGGCGCGGAAAGCCGCCCACGACACGTGGGAAGCCGAGCTCGACCGGATGCGCGTCGCCAGCGGGACGACCGCCGACCAGCGCACGTACTACAGCGCGCTGTACCGGTCGCTGCTGCACCCGTCCGTCGGGTCCGATGTGGACGGTTCGTACCGCGGCTTCGACGACCGGGTCCACCGCAGCCGCGACACCTACTACCAGATGTTCTCGCTGTGGGACACCTACCGGTCGCAGAACCAGCTGGTGGCGCTGCTGCACCCGGACAAGGCGGCGGACATGACCAAGTCCGTCCTCAAGGTCTACCAGGACGGCGGCTGGGTGCCACGCTGGGCGCTGGCCGGCGGCGAGACGAACGTGATGAGCGGCGACCCCGTCACGCCGTGGGTGGTCGACAACTACCGCCGCGGGCTCCTCGACGACAAGACCGCGCGCCGGCTCTTCGACGCGTTGTGGCGCAACGCCAACGAAGTCCCAGCCGACCAGTCGATCTTCCGCGGCCGCGACGGCAATCCGACGTACGTGCAGAACGGCTGGATCGGCTACCAGGACCTGCCGGGCTACACCTACGGCGACACGCGCCAGGCCGGCTCGGCGACCCTCGAGTACGCCCTCGCCGACTGCGCGCTGTCGACCATGGCCGCCGGCCTGGGCTACCGCGACAAGGCGGCGACCCTTTCCGCGCGCTGCGGCAACTTCGCGAAGCTGTGGGACACCAGCGTCGAATCCCACGGGTTCACGGGCTTCCCGCGCACGCGCGCGGCGGACGGCACCGGCGTCGGCGACCTGGATCCCGCCCAGTCGACCGGCTTCCACGAGGGCACGCCGTGGCAGTACCAGTGGCTCGCCCAGCAGGACACGGCGAAGCTGTTCGCCCTGATGGGCGGCCCGGCCCAGGCGGAGAAGCGGCTCGACACGTTCTTCGACCTGCCGCTGCTGCTGACCGACCCGGCCAAGGCGGCCAAGGACTCCTGGGTCCACGGCGCGTACGACTACCACAACAACTTCGCGTTCAACCCGAACAACGAGCCGGACCTGCACGCACCCTGGATGTACAGCTGGACGGGGGCGCCGTGGAAGACGTCGGCGGTGCTGCGCGCGGCGCGGACGTTGTTCACGGACACGCCGTACGGCATGCCGGGCAACGACGACCTCGGCACCATCTCGTCGTGGCTCGTCTTCGGCATGGCGGGCGTTTTCGAGGCCCAGCCGGGTTCCGGGACGTACCTGCTGAGCACGCCGATGTTCGAGAAGGTGGAGATCCGGCCGGCCGGCGGCCGCAAGATCGAGATCTCGGCGCCCGGTGCTGCTGCCGGGAAGCTGCAGTACACAAAGGACGTCCGGATCGGGCACCGCGGGTACGAGCGGAGCTGGATCTCGCACGCGGACCTGTTGCGGGCGGGCAGGATCGAGTTCCGGCTCAGTGACACGCCGACGGCTTGGGGGACCGGCTCGGCGCCGCCCGCGATGTAGGGCGAACCACCCTTCGGTGCGTTGGTGTCCGCCGGAGCGGACAGTTTTACTGGACCCATGTTGAGGTGGCAGCAAGCGGAGGGGAAGCGCCACGCGCTCAACGGGCCGTTCCCTCCGCGTCCGGATGAACAGTTCGTGGCTCTGTGCGGGCAAGAAGTGACCGTGGCGGTGAAGGACGTGCCGCAGCTCGGTGGTCATTGGTTCGACCCAACCTGTGCGGAATGCGAGGCGGCGTGGCTGGCGCGGTGCTGAACGACGCCGACCGGGACCGGCGGTTGCTGGAACGCCTCCGCGACCTGCACGCGTCGCTCGTCCCCGATGTGGCGTGGCTGGCCAGGACGGTCGGAGAGGAGGCACCGCGCCCCGACATCCTGCGCGATCTCGGGGAGCGGCTCGCCGATCTCGGCGCGGACCTGATCACCCGGGCCGACGAGATCGACGCCGACGTCCGGGCCGGCCTCCCGGACGACGGCTGGCTCCCCGAAGCGGGCGCACGGCGGCGCGAAGTGGCCGTCGCCCACCAGGTCGGCCCGCACCCCCTCCGGTGCGGGCCGATCTACCTGGCCGTCTGCGGCGCGGCCTGCTACCCCTTCTACGGGACGGACCCGGCCGGCCGGACAGCCCGGCACGAACGGTGCGAAAAGTGCCTCAGCTCGTGAGCAACGCCGCCAAACGAGCCCGGTAGCGCTGGGCGCGTGGGTCCGGGAACCGCTCGAACAGCGCGAGCGCCTCCCTGCGGCCGGCTTCGGCTTCGAGCCGTTCGCCGGACTCGGCGAGTGCGGCACCGAGATGGTCGAGAGCCAGCGCGAGCAGCCAGGTTTCGTGCAGCTCGCGCAAGACCGAGGCGGCTCGGCGACAGAACCGCACGGACTCTTCGGGCCGCCCCATCGCCTGGTACGCCACGCCCGTGGCGTCCAGGGCCTCGGCCTCCCGCGCACGGTCACCGAGCTGCCGTTGGAGCGCTGCCGAGCGCTGGAACGTCTCGAGGGCCTCGGCGGGCTGCCCGAGATCGACCTGAACGCGTCCCTGTTCGAGCAGCCAGAATGCCTCCCGCGCCGGGTTCTCCTCGGCGCGCGCGATGGCTACCGCGGCTCGGATGTACCCGTTCGCCTGTACGGGCCGGCGCAACCCGCGGTTCGCCCGGCTGAGCCCCCGCAGCGTGTCGCCTTCGCCGCTGCGGACCCCGAGCCGTTGGAACCGGGTCAGCGTGGCCGTCAGCACCTGTTCCGCCTGCTCGAACGATTCCAGTTCGAGATCGACGTTGGCGGCGTTGTTGGTGGCGACGGCCAGCCAGTACGGTTCTCCGAGGGTGTCGGCGAGCATCGCGGCCCGGCCGAACAGGTCGCGAGCCGCAGGCAGGTCACGCGCACGCAGCAGCGCGAGCCCGAGTGCGTTGGCCGACTTCAGTTCGCCGTGTGCGTCACCGAGCTCGCGGCGCAAGCTCAGCGCCGCCGACTGCAGCTCGATTCCGTGCTGCCGGTCGAAGTGCTGGGTGTGCGCTTTGCCCAGGCTTTCCAGCACTTCCGCTTCCGCAGCGCGGTTCCCGAGCCGGCGGACGGCCCGCAGCGCGGTGGTGCTCGTCTCGATCCAGTCGTCGAAGTGGTTGTGGTCGGCGTAGATCGGGTACAGCGCGACCGGAAGCTGCCACGTGAGGTCGGGCTGGTCCAGGTCGTCGGCCGTGCGCACCGCGCGGACGAGCGTCTCGCGCTCTCGCCGGTACCAGGCGAGAGCGCTCGCCCGGTCGGCGAATTCCGGTGGGACGACCTCCGGGTCGAGAGCGGCCGGAGTCCACGGCAGCGCGCCGTTGCCGGCCCGCTCCCGCACGGCGAGAGCGCCGTGGAGGTACCACAGCAGCACCCGGCGTGCGGCGGTCAAGGCCGTGTCGGCGTCCTCTTCGGCGCGGACTTGGTCGCTCGCGTACATCCGGAGCAGGTCGTGGAACTCGTACCGATCGGCCCAAGGCTGCTCGAGCAGGTGCGCGCCGACCAGGCTGTCGAGGACGCGTCTGGTCCGCGCGGGGGACCGGCCGGTGAGCGCGGCCGCGGCGCCGAGCGAAAACGCCGTGCCGGGGTGCAGGCCGAGCAACCGGAACATCCGGCTCGCCTCGGCGGTCAGCGCGCGGTACGACCAAGCGAAAACGGTGCGGATCGCGTCGGACTCGTCGTCATCGTCGGCGGTCAGTTCGTCCCACAGCGCGGACTCGTCACGCAGCTCCGCGATGAGCTCCCGCAACGGCAGCCACGGCCGGTTGATCGCTCTCTCGGCGGCGATGCGCAGCGCCAGGGGAAGGCGTGCGCACAAGCCGGCCAGCTCGGCGATGTCCGCGGTGTCGTCCTGGTCGCGATGGCCGGATGTGATGCGCTGGATCAGTTCGGTCGCCTCGGCCTCCGTGAGAACCCGCAAGCTGAGCCGGTGGGCGCCGTCACGGGCCACGAGCCCGGTCAAGCTGCTCCGGCTCGTGACCAGTACGAGGCATTCGCCGTTGCCGGGCAGCAACGGCCGGACCTGGCCGACCGTTGCGGCGTTGTCCAGCACCACGAGAACGCGCCGCCCGGCCAGGAGCGACCGGAACTGCGCGCTCCGCGATTCGAGGTCGGCCGGCACCGCCGCGCCGGGCACGCCGAGTGCGTGGAGGAATCGCTCGAGCACCTCCTGCGGGGTGATCGGCGGGCCGGGATCGTAGCCGCGGAGGTTGACGTACAACTGGCCGTCGGGGAACCGGTCGCGGATCCGGTGGGCCCAGTGCACCGCCAGCGAAGTCTTGCCGACGCCTGCCGTGCCGACGACGACGATCGCCGCTCCGGAGGCGGCACCGTCGTCGATGAGCTCGTCGAGCCGAGCCAGGTCGTCGAGCCGGTTGACGAACCCGCGGACGTCGGCGGGCAGCTGCCGGGGAACGGGGCCGGGCGGCCCGGCGCCGGCCGCCGCCGGGTTCACGACGTCGGCGAAGGTCGGCGCCCGGCGACCTCCCTGGCGAAGAACGTGGCGAGGTCTTCACCGTCGTCGTAGAGGTGCCGGACGGTCGCCGTCCAGTGGTGGATCAGCCCAGCGTCCTCGGATTTGAGGGCGCCTTTCAGTTCGCCGTTCTCGGTGTACAGAACCTGGTAAATGACCTTCCGGCCGATGATGAACAGTTCCGGCAGGACCTCGTCCTCTTCGATATCCGCGACGGTGGCACCGCCGATCACCCGGATCTTTCCGCCCACCTGCCGCCGGACGTACAAGGAGTTCAGTTCCCAGAGCAAATACGGGCTGATCGGTTCCTCCACGACCCGGACGCGCCGCACTTCGAAACCGTGCCGGGCGATACGGGTTTCGTAGTCGGCGACTTTCTGCTTGCGTTCCTCCAGGAGCCGCAGAGCCTTGGGCCAATCGCCCGCGCTGAAGGCGTCCCAGCTGTCGTCGCCGCTCTCCACGAAGTGCTGTTGCCGCTCGAGTTTCCAGCACCCGCTGTCATCGGTGCGCCAGAAGTTTTCGGCGTGGTCGGCGAAGTACTCGTCGGGTGTCAACCGATCGCCCGGCAGGGTGACCAGAGGTCTATGCATCGGGGATGTCCCCCTTGGCCGAGCGCATCATGACGCCCGGGATGACGACCAGTCGTTCGTCCGCGCCGATGCTCACACCGTCGGGCAGCCGCGCCGCATAGCCCGACGTGAGGTCGCGGCCGATGATCGCCACGTCCCCGTTCGAAAGTTCCCAGATATCCGGGCAGCTGGGGTCGTTGTTCGTCCGGTCGAGTTCGATCGCGGACTTCCCGAGACGGCGTTTGAACGACGCGTTCGGATCGGCCTCCCACAGGCGTGGCATCACACGCCCCCTTCTTTTGCCGGGCGAACGGGAAATTACAGCATAGGGATCATCTTGGTGCACTGGCAATGAATGGGACGCGGTTTCAGAGTTTTGGCCAGGAAATGTCCCTCGTTCGGGCGGCTGGTGTCCCGGGGTGCGAACGCTGAGTAAGTGCGGCAGAGTGAGCGGAGAGGAGGCACGATGCCCGAGACGAACACGACGGCGACCGAGAAGTTCTTCCGCGTCGCGATCGCGATCAAGGGCCTCGACGGCGCGCTGCAGGTCGTCGGGGCCCTGATCCTGGCGTTCATCCCGGCCTCGACGGTCAGCGGGTTCACCCACGCGGTCATCACCCGCGACCTGCTGGGCGACCCCTCGGGCACCCTGGCCCGCCACCTGGAATCGGCGACGGAGAACTTCCTCCACGGCGACACGAAAACCTTCGCGGTCGCGTATCTGCTGGCCCACGGCTTGATCAAGCTCGGCCTGGTGTGGGCGTTGGCCCGCAAGATCGTCCGCGCGTATCCGGTGGCCGCGGTCATCTTGGCCGCATTCGTCGTGTACGAGGTCATCCGGGCGGTGCACACGCATTCGATCGCTTTGCCGTTCTTCGCCGCGCTCGACGTGGTGATCATCGTGCTGGTGCTGCGGGAGTACCGGCAGCTCAAGCGCGCTCAAAACCGCTGAGCGCCGCCTCCGGGCCGGCGGATCTCATTCAGCAGGCCACCCCGGCTCACGCGGCGACGGGAAATCGCACCGTCGTGCTGTCGACCTCCGACGGTTCGACGTAGAGGGCGGTCGCGTTGTCCGTGCCACCCCGGGCCAGCGCGGCTTCCACCAGCTCCGCCGCGCCCGTGCCCGGCTGGGCCAGCACCGCCCGGATGCCGCTGCCGGTCAGCGGCTTGTGGACGCCGTCGCTCGTCAGCAGCAGGCCCGCTCCCGGCGTCTCCGCCGTGCCGATCTCGTGGGCTTCCGCGGTGCGGACGCTCGTCGTCACGACGTGCTCCATCCTCGGCGTCACCGGCTGGTGGCGGGCGCGGAAGAACTCGGCGAGCGTGTGGTCGGTGGTCAAGCGGCTCAGCGTGGTGCCGTCCCAGGCGTACGCGCGGGCGTCGCCGACCCAGGCGATGCGGTAGCCGCCGTGCTCGGCCGGCATGGCGACCACCAGCACGGCGTCCCCGAGCGTCTGCTCGCGCACCGCGCGCTGGGCGGCCAGCACCGCCTCGACCGGTCCTTTGTGGACAGGTGTGCGCGCGGCGGCCGCGGCGGCGATGCGGGCGGCGCGCGCGGCGGCGGGATCATCCCCGACGCCGTCGGCGAGGGCGAATGCGATGCCGGGCCCGCCGGCCGCGGCGTACGCCCCGACGGCGTCGGCGTTGAGTGAGCGCGGCCCCTGCGCACTCGCGGTGTGCCAGCGTGGGTAACCCGGACGGGTGGTGATCATCGCGGCCTCCTCATCCCCTCTCACTCCATGATCCGCGCCCAACCTAAGGACCGGCTGAGACTTTCCGCGTATCTTGGGAAGGGGGTGGGGATGGAGTTCCGGATTCTCGGGCCGCTGGCGGTGTCGCGCGCCGACGGCCGCCCGGCCGCGCTCGGCGGCCGCAAGCCGCGGACGCTGCTGGCGGCGTTGCTGCTGGCCCGCGGCCGCGTGGTTCCCGACGAGCGGCTGATTTCGCTGCTGTGGGACGGCGAACGGCCGTCGACGGTCGACGCGCAGGTCTGCACGTACGTCTCCCGCCTGCGCAAAGCCCTCGGCCGCCCGGCGCGGCTGGTCCGCACCGGCGGCGGCTACCTGCTGACGCCGGGCGGAACCGTCGACGCCGAGGAGTTCTCGCGGCTGGCGTACCTGGGGCACGACGAGCTGCGCGCGGCCCGCCCGGCCCGGGCGGCCGGCCTGTTCCGCGCCGCCCTGGAGCTCTGGCGCGGTCCGGTGCTCGCCGACATCGCCGAACCGCTCCGCACCGGCGAGGCGGCGCGGTTCGACGAACTGCGGCTGGCGGCGCTGGAGGGCCGCATCGAAGCCGAAATCGCCTCGGGCGACCACTTGCGCGCGGTGCCCGACGCGACCGCGCTCGTCCTGGAACACCCGCTGCGGGAACGCGCCCGCGCCCTGTTGATGACGGCGCTCTGCGCGAGCGGACGGCCGGCGGACGCGGTGACGGTGTACCACCAGGGCCGCCGCCTCCTCGACGAGCGGCTCGGCGTCGGCCCGGGCCCCGCGCTGCGGGCGGCGTACCAGCGGGTGCTGGACGCTCAGGCGGGGTAGGGCGACGCCTGGAAGTCGCGGTCGAGCTGGGCCGGCGAGCGCGGCAGCCAGTGCCGCGCCAGCGCGCGGACCTGTTCGCGCGGAAGGCCCGGGTTGACGTGGCGGTGGTCGGGTTTCGCGATGGACTGCAGTGCCCAGGCGAAGCCGATCATCGGGTCGATCCGCACCCACCGGTGCCGGTCGATGCCGAGCACCGTCTGGGCGCGCAGGACCGCGTGCCAGAAGTGGTAGCTGCCCGGCGGGTTCCCGTTCATCGTGTGCACTTCCGACTCTTCCGGTGCCCGCCGAGGGTCGTAGAGGACGCCTTGGCCGAAGTCGGCGAACGCCTTGACGAGACCGGCTTCGTCGCCGCGGTAGAAGCGGTCGAAGTTGTCGAGCTGCAGGGTGGAGAGCGTCCTGAGCGCCGCTTCGACCGGCTTGGCGAATTCGGCGTAGTTCTTCGGGTAGGCCGGTTCGCGGCTCAGTTCGCGCCACTTCTCGTACAGCCCCTCCGGCGCGTGCGCCAGGAGGTGCTCGGAGAGCGCGGTGTAGGCGTCCGTGACGGCCTGGGACGGGTGGTAGAGCGCGATTTCGTCGAGCTGGTACCAGAGTTCGTTGGCCCGGCGGTCGCCGAGCATCCCGGGAACGGGCGGCAGCCCGGTATCGGCCAGCGCGGTACCGGTCGCGGCCGAGGCAAGAGCAACACCGGCCACGGCGGCGACCCCGCCTTTGAGCAGACTACGGCGATCCATGAGTACCCCCTCGGCGCGGCGACCCCCTGCCGCCGGTTGCCGCCAAGGTACGGAAGCTTTCTATACTTTCTCTGTACGATCGTTCCCGTGGACGACTACCGCGCGCTGGAGAACTTGATCTTTTCCTACGCTTCGCTGGTCGACGCGGGCGACTTCGCGGGGGTCGGCGAGCTCTTCGCCGTCGCAGCCTTCTTCGGCAGCGGCGGTGCGGCGCGGGGAGCAGCGGAGGTCGAGCGGATGCTGCGCGAGACGGTGATCGTGTACGAGGACGGGACGCCGAAGACGAAGCACGTGACGACGAACGCGGCCCTCGAGGTGATCGGCTCGAAAGCGTCCGGCCGCTCGTACTTCACGGTGCTGCAGGCGGTCCCCGGGTTCCCGCTGCAGACGATTGCGGCAGGCCGGTACCAGGACCGCTTCACGCGCAGTAACAGCGGCTGGCGCTTCACCGAACGCCGGGCGAGGGTGGACCTCGTCGGCGACGTCAGTCACCACCTGCGTTCGTGAACCTCTTGGCGACCGAGAGGAAGCGCTCAGTGTTCGTCAATCCTCCATTCGGACGGCTAATTCGGCAGTACGGCACTGTTTCGAACGACGAAGATGACGGACCGTCTGGCGCTCGTTGCCTGCGCGAGAATCATGGCTCCGGCGGGTAGGGTTGCTGCTCACCGTGTCGACCGAACAGGTGGGAGGCGGCCGCGCATGACTCTGGCTGGCGGAGGGTTCGACGGTTCGGTTGTCGGTGCTTTCTCGGACGTGGTGATCAATCTGGTCGCCGCCGGCATCGGCGGCGTCTCCGTGTGGCTGGGAACCAAAACCAGCAAGCGGTTGAGGCTGCTCCGGGCGCGAAGGTTTTGGAAGGCGATGGGCAGTCGCGAGCCCTTCATCGTGATGGGAGCGCCGGATTGGGAGCCGCTGAGCAGCTGGGAGAAGTCCGGCATGGTCGGCAAGGGCGACATGCTGGCTCTGGTGGAGATCGAAGCTCAGCTCCGCCAGCTGGGATTCGCCGGCAAGATCGTCGAGTCGAAAGAGCTGAATTCGCGCGAACTTCGCTCTGATCTCATACTGATCGGCGGCCCCGACGGGAACACAGCCACCAAGGAAATCATGGAAAGGCTCGACGGAGAGACTTCGTACGTCTTCGCGGGCGACGTTCCGGCCCTGCTGCACAAGGGATCCGAGGTCACGGCGGCACCGCAGTACAACAAGGCGGGTGATCCGACCAACGATTACGGATTGATCATCCGCGCGGCGAATCCGCTGGCTCCGGATACGGCCGAAGTCGTCATTCTGGCCGGGTGCTGGGGATTCGGCACCGCAGCGGCGGCGGAAAAGCTGAGCGACCGGAAATTCCTGCGCGATCAACGGAAGTTCAAGTACTTCGAAGCGCTGGTCGAGACGACGGTCGTTCGTGGTTCCCACTACAACACCCGGGTGCGGACGCTCCGTGAGTTGACGCCGCTGTCCGCGGAGTGATGCCCGGGCTTCCGTGAGAAGCCCGGGCACCGGATTGTCAGCTCTGCAGGTCGTACACCGTCTGGCCGTCCACCGTCGTGGCGGTGAAGTTCGCCGTCACCCACTCCGTGATCTCCGACGAGCCGCCGCCCGGGCCACCTCCGCGGCCGCCCTCGATGAAGTACTTGACTTCGCCCGCCGCGACGTACGCCTTGAACTCGTCCAGTGTCGGGGCCGGGTCCGAGCCGCTCCAGCCGCCGATGCCGATCACCGCCTTGCCGCTCGCCAGCTCCAGGGAGGCCGCGCTCTGCGAACCCGTGGTCGCCGCTGCCCACTTCGTCGTCGTCTGCGCCAGCAACGTCCCGATCGCGCTCGACGACTCGTCGAACCCGCCGCCGAAGCCGCCCATCGAACTCGACGTCGGCCCCGAAGTCGGGATGGACCCGCTGTGCGCCACCGAAGCCGTCTCGACGCCGTACGCCGCCGACGACACGCCGATCGTCAGGACCACCGCCGCCGCGATCACCGCGGCCGTGCGGCGAGCGCCCGGCACGCCCATCACCAGCACCGTGCCCACCAGCACCCCGAGCACCGCGATGATCCAGCGCAGCGCCGGGAACCACTCCGGCGTCCGGTCCAGCAGGATGAACGACCACACCGCCGTCGCCACGACCATCCCGGCCAGCGCCGCCCGCGGTGCCAGGTGTGCCCGGCCCCGCCACAGCGCACTGCCCGAAATCGCGACCAGCGCGGCGATCGCCGGGGCCAGCGCCACCGCGTAGTACGGGTGCACGGTGCCGCTCATGAAGCTGAACACCGCCGCCGTGACGACCAGCCAGCCGCCCCACAGCACCAGCGCCGCCCGGGTCCGGTCCGTCCGCGGCGCGCGCCGCGTGAACCACAGCCCGGCCACCAGGCCGATCAGCGCGGCCGGCAGCAGCCAGGAGATCTCCGTGCCGAAGCTGGCGCCGAACATCCGGAACAGGCCCGTCGACCCGCCGAACCCGGTGTTGCCGCCCATGCCGCCGCCGTTGCCTTCGCCGCCGAAGATGCGGCCCAAACCGTTGTAGCCCAACGCCAGTTCGAGCAGACTGTCCCCTTCGGACCCGCCGATGTACGGCCGCGACGCCGCCGGCCACAGGTCCACCAGCGCGATGTACCAGCCCGCCGACACGACCAGCGCGACGACCGCGCCGCCGAGGTGCAGCAGCCTCTTGCCCAGCGACGTCGGCGCCGCGAGCAGGTACGCCAGCCCGAACGCCGGCAGCACCAGGAACGCCTGCATCATCTTCGTCAGGAAGCCGAACCCGAGCGCGACACCGGCCAGCGCCAGCCACCGCGGGCTCGCCTTTTCCGTGGCGCGCACGACGAAGTAGGCGCCCGCCACCATCAGCAGCACCAGCAGCGCGTCCGGGTTGTTGAAGCGGAACATCAGCGCCGCGACCGGTGTCACCGCCAGCATCGCCCCGGCCATGAGCCCGGCGACCGGGCCGGACGTCCGTTTCACCGTCAGGTACAGGATCCCGACGGACGCGACACCCATCAGCGCCTGCGGGGCCAGCACGGTGAAGCTCGAGAACCCGAAGACCCGCGCGAACGCCGTGCCGGCCCAGAGCGCCGCGGGCGGCTTGTCGACGGTCAGGACGTTCCCCGAGTCGAGCGAGCCGAACAGCCACGCCTTCCAGCTCTGCGTGCCGGACTGGACGGCGGCGGCGTAGAACGAGTTGCCGTAGCCGGACGCGGTGAGGTTCCAGAAGTACAGCACCGCGGTCGCGGCCAGCAGCCCGAACACCGCCGGGCGGACCCAGCGCGGTGGTGCGTGCGCGGCGGACTCCTTGCGGTGCCGGGGTTCGGAAACCGGGGCGGGCAGGACGGCGGTCATCAGTACTCCTCCTGGGTGGTGGCCTGGCGGCGCGGGTGGAACACCCAGCCGCGCAGGAGCAGGAACCGGAGCACCGTGGCGGCGAGGTTCGCCAGCACCAGCACGGTGATCTCCAGGACCAGGCCGGGGGTGGTGGATCCGTTGAGCAGAGCGAGCGATCCGCTGGTGAGCGCGAGCCCGAGGCCGAAGACGAGCAGCCCTTCGAACTGGTGGCGCCCGGCGCCGGCCCGGCCGCGGATGCCGAACGTGAGCCGCCGGTTCAGCGCGGTGTTCCCGATCGCCGTCACCAGCAGCGAGGTGAAGTTCGCCGCCTGCGCGCCGACGACCGTGCGCAGCAGCAGGAACAGCACGAGGTAGGCGAGCGTGCTGCTGACGCCGATCGCGGCGAACCGCACCAGCTGCGTCACCAGCCGCGGCGGCACGCCCGGCGCGTCGACGCCGATCGGCTGCCGTCCGAGCTGCTCGCGCAGCCGGCTGACCGGGATCTCGCCGGTGAAGGTGGCCTTGGTGACGCGGGCGATGCCCTTGAGGTCTTCGGTGGCGGTGCGCACGATGTTGACCGACGAATCCGGATCGTCGACCCAGTCGACGGGCACCTCGTGGATCCGCAGCCCGGCGCGCTGGGCCAGAACGAGCAGCTCGGTGTCGAAGAACCAGCCGGTGTCCACGACGTGCGGCAGCAGCTCGCGGGCGACGTCGGCGCGGATGGCCTTGAAACCGCACTGCGCGTCGCTGAACTTCGCGGCGAGCGTCGAGCGGAGGATCAGGTTGTAGCACCGGGAAATGAACTCGCGCTTCGGCCCGCGCACCACTCGCGCCCCCCGGGCGAGCCTGCTGCCGATGGCGAGATCGGAGTGCCCGGACAGCAACGGCGCGACGAGCGGCCCGAGCGCGGCGAGATCGGTGGAAAGGTCGACGTCCATGTAGGCGAGCACGGCGGCGTCGGAGGCTTGCCAGACGGCGTTGAGCGCGCGGCCGCGGCCCTTCTCGTCGAGGTGGTGGACGGCCACCTCCGGGAACTCCCGGGCCAGTCGTTCGGCCACCTGCAGCGTCGCGTCGGTGCTCGCGTTGTCGGCGACGGTGATCCGGTACGGGTAGGAGACGTGCTCGGCCAGGTGCGCGTGCAGCCGCCGGATGCACGGTTCGAGGTCGGTCTCTTCGTTGTAGACCGGGATGACGACGTCGAGAACGGGCTGCGGGCCGGCCAGGTCGACCGGGCCGGTCCCGGGCCGCGATGCGGGGGCGGTGGCTGTCATGCCCTCACGATCGCGGCCGCCGCTTTGGTGATCGTGTGTTCTCTCTGTGCGGTTCCTGTGCGGTGCCCGGCTCGGCGGCCGGGCACCGGCGGGCTCAGCTGTGCGCCCGCAGCGGCACCACGTTGCTCGGCAGCGAAGCACGGCTCGGCTCGCGCCGCGGGGCCGTCGGGCTGATCGTCAGCGTCACCAGGCTCGCGTACCTCGGGTGGCGGTCGACGTACACCTCCGGCACCGCGCACGCCGCCGCGAGGACCGTGCGGTGGCGGTGCAGGTGCTCGAACGCCTCGCGCCCGTACAGCGACACCACGATGTCGCCGCCGCGGGGACGGCTCCACAGGATGGCCGGCAGGCGGCCGCCGGGGAGGCGCAGGTGAGGGAACACCGCCCGGAGCCGGTGCTGCAGGCGGATCGCGTGGATCCGGGCCTGCACCTGGCGGCGGCGCAGCACCGCCACGCCGAGCGCGGTGGCGAGGACCGCCGACGCCCACAGCGGGCCGGCCCACAGCGCGAAGCTCACCACGGCGTAGGGGAGCAGTGTCACGGCCAGGATTTCCCACCGCCAGTGGTAGATCCGCAGTGGGAAGGTCGGAGTCGAGCGGGTCATTTCCGTGCTCCTTTCGGTGGAACGGCGGCCGAGGGAGCCGCCGAGGTGGCGCAGGAGACGTCCGGCACCGGCGGCCAGCACGAGGGCGGCGACGATGACCGGCCCGGACGTCATGTCGGGATCCGGGTCTTGGGGGCGGGCTCGGGTTTGACGTCGCGGTCGCGGCCCAGCTGCCAGGTCCACCGCCAGCCGGCCCAGATGGCGACGGCGGAGCCGAGCAGGACGAGGACGAAGGCCTGCCCCACCAGCCCGTCGAGCGGGGCGAGCCGCAGCAGCACCAGCAGCGCCCACACCTGGGACGCGGTGAAGGGGATGACGAGACCGGCCGCGTAGACCCCACGGCGCCAGCGGCTGCGGCGCGGTGGGGTGGTGAATGGGTCCATGAAAGCCCTCCTCTGCCCGTGGATCCAGGAAACCTCCGGCCCGCCGAGTCCTCTGTGTCAGCTGACACAGAGCGCGGGATTCAGCTCGCCAGTCGTCGAAGTTCGGCCATGCGGTGGATCGTCACCGGTGCCGAGCACTCTTCGAACGGAGCGAACCGGCGGGGTCGGTGATACGTAGGTAGGGGGTATGTCCCTGCATCGTGACTGCGCCGGGGGTGAGACGCGGACTTCGCCGAGCCACCCGACCAGATTGGCGAGAGCAGGCGAGAGCGGCTGTCGGACACTCTCCGTTAGATGGCCGCCTCGCGTGGTCGTGGCTGCTCCGGCGAAAAGGTGGTCTGTCAGCTGCGGCCGTGACCCGTTTGGGCGAGTCGGTTCGAGTCGACACCAACAATGCGTCGCTGATGGGATAAGGTGCGCTCTGTGTCCACATATTGTCACCTCCCTACAGTCGCCTACCAAGGTAGGTAAGAGTGGTGCAGAATGCTTGCCTACATCTTATGTCGGCCGTGGCCCGGCCGAAAGGACTGAAGTGGTAACGGTGACCGTCAAACAGGTGGGTGCCGAGTTGCGACGGCTGCGCAAGGCCGCCGGGCAGACTCAGGAGGACGTCGCCCGGATCGTCGGCGTCAGCCGGGCCAACCTGACTCAGTGGGAGACCGGGCGCTACCTTCCGTCGGTGGAGAACGCCAGGCTGTTGGACGCTCACTTCGGAGCGGCGAATTCCCTGGTGGAGCTGGCCGAAGCGGCCCGGTCGCCCGCTCCGGCGGCCGGCGGAGTGTTGACCACGGGCGACTCCCTGCTCGAAGTCTTCCGGCGGGCCGGGGCTACCCTCGCCGGAGAGCTGATCCGCGACGAGAACGGTCGTGCGGTCGGCTGGCGGCACAACCTCCAGAAGGGGGGCGAGCACACGACGCTCGCCACTGCCTACGGTGTCAGCGCCATGGCGGTGTTGGGGGAGCCCTACATCGACCTACATACCGTCGTCGAGACGCTCTACGCCAAGAAGTCCGAGCTCGGCTGGCAAGGTCGGTCCGCGGGACGCCGCCCGGAGGTCACCGCGGCCGTCGTGGACGCGTTGTTCCAGGTGAGCACCATCCTGTCGACAGAAGAAGCGCTGGAACACCTCGAGCACTCGCTCGGCGACGACTACAGCCGGACCCGGCCGTTCCTGCTCGCCACGGCGTTGCGTACTTCGGCCCGGATCGGGCCGGACGTTCCGCTGACGCGCCGGCTCACCGACGACCTCCTCGCCGCCCGGCTCGACTTCGACGGCCTCCGGCTGTGGGGTGAGAAGAAGGAGCCAGGACTGGTGGCGCCCGAACCGACCACGGCGCACACCGCGAGGGCCGTAGTAGCCCTGCGGGAGCTCCTGCGGGCCGGTGAGGACCGCGCCGACGTCAGGGAAGCCGTCGAAATGGGCACGCAGTGGCTCGTCGACCGCACCCACCCGGACGACGGGATGATGGAAGATCTCGCTCTCCCGCAACCCGGGCAGCGAGCCATCCCGGTGAACATCAAGCACTTCACTTCCGCATGGGTCGTCCAGGCCCTGGCCGAGGCACCGAAGGTGCCGACGGTCCGGCTGAGCCGCGCGCTCGGTTCTCTGTGGGAACGCTACGAAGCCGGTCTCGGCCTGTGGGCCTGGGGCAGTGGCGACCTCCCCATCTGGATGACCCTCGACGCCGTCACCGCCCTGCGCGCGGCTGCGCTGGCCTTCGCGGCACCGCCGTTCCTTCCCCCGACAGCTGCAGAATAGAGACATCCCCGCACGATGAGCACGACATCCTCGTTCGTTGCCACCGACCACGCGTTCCCGCGGCAAATCGCGGAAGCCCTGCGTGGTGACGGTTCCCGGCCCGGTCTGGGCCGGCTCGAAGCGGCGGCCCGCCGCATCCGCACCGGCCGGCGCGGACTCGCCGCCTGGCTGCAGGACCTGCTCGCCGACCAGACGGCGGTCGCCGAGATCGCGAAACGCTCGTACTGGCATCCGAACGGTTTCGCGAAGATCGTTCTGCACACGAGCATCGACCCCGAGTTCCGGATCCGCCTTCACGTGTGGCCACGCGGCGAAACGCCTTCGCGCGGCGAGTCCAATCCGCACAGCCACCGCTGGGAGTTTGCGTCCTACGTGCTCACGGGCACGGGCATGCACATGGTCGAGTTCGCGGAGACCGCCGAGGGCGGTAAGCCGTACCGCCGATACCGCTACGGAACGGACCCGGCGGATCCGGCGGCTCTCGTCGCCGATGGCGACGTGCGCTTGCAACGCTGCGGGGTTCCACACGTGCAAGGCGGTGACGTGTACACCTGCAATACCTCGACCGTGCACACGGTTCGCCCGATCGATGCGGGGCTGACGGCGACAGTGGTGGTCCAAGGACCTCGGCGAACGCCCACGACGGTTGTCTACTGCGAACCGGGTGAAAGTGACGACCAGCCGAACATCGAGCTTACCGGCGCCGACTTCGTGGAACTCGTGAGCGAGTTACTACCAACCCTCGACAGCGAGGTCGCACGATGACGTCCGTGGAGCTGAAAGTCCAGGTCGACGAGGCCGTGCAACGTGGCGTGCTGACCGACCGGGTCATCCGGCGGGCCCTCGTGACCGGCGAGCTGCAGGTGGAGCCGTTCGACAGCGCGCTCGTGCGTCCGGCCGCGCTCAGCCTTCGCCTCGGGCATGAGGCGTTCACCCTGGTGACGACTGGGCCGGTCGACGTCGCGGACCGCTCGACGCACCCCGAACTGGTTCCGAAGGAGCTGGACGGCAAAGGCCGCCTGGCGATCGAGCCCGGCGAGGTGGTGCTCGCGCCGACCCTGGAGAAGATCGGTCTGTCCGAGCACCTGGTGGGCCTGGTCGACGGGACGAGCGACTACGCGCGGCTCGGGATCAGCGTGGTCTTGTGCGGTCAGGTCAGCCCCGGTTTCGGGCGGGACACCGGTGCTGTGCTCACCCTGGAGATCGTCAACCATCTCCGGCACCCTGTGCTGTTGTATCCAGGCGCCCGGATCTGCAACTTGATGCTGTTCGCTTCGAGCGGAAGCGAACTGCCGTACGGCGCAATGCCGCACAACTACTCGAGCGACCACGCGGTGGTCGCTTCGCGATTGGCGGATCATGTCCGACACGACTGAGCTGCGCCTCGGCGATCTGGGAGAGCGCGGTATCCAGGAGAAGGTCTTCCAACCGCGGTACGGCGCCATGGAAGGGTTCGGCGACGACAGTGCGTTGCTGGGCGCGGTGGGTGTGCCGAGCGAGCTGGTCGCCACCACCGACAGCTGCCCGACGCCGCTGGTCAACCTGCTGCGCGAGCCGGATCTCTACCACGCGGGCTGGCTGCTGGCGACGATCAACCTGTCCGACCTGGCCGCGGCAGGTGCCGAGCCGCTCGGGCTGGTCGTCAATTACACCCTGCCCAAGAGGACGACGGTAGCGGAGTTCGAGCGCCTCCTGGACGGAGTCGACGACTGCTGCGCGGCGCACGGAACCAAGGTCGCGGGCGGCGACATCCGCGACGGCGAGGTCGTCCAGCTCACGGCGACGGCCATCGGCCGGTGTGCGCCGGGCAGCAGGCTCAGGAGGTCCGGGGCCCGGCCCGGCGACCGGCTGATCCTGGTCGGTCACCCCGGCTACCTCTGGGGCGCGGCCTTGCTGGAGACGGGCCAGGCAACGCTCCCGGAACCGGACCAGAACGAGATCTGGCACCGAGCCTGCCGACCGACGGCCCAGCTGAAAGCGGGCCGGCTCCTGGCCGCAACCGGCCTCGCCCGCGCGGCAATGGACGTCTCGGACGGCTTGTTCGCCACCGTCCGAACACTGTGCGAGGCGAACGGCCTCGGCGCTTCGGTCACGGGGGAGTTCGAGCTGGATGAGCGGCTGGTCTCGGTGGCCGAGCAGAGCGGCCTGCGACCGTTCGACCTGGCTCAGACGTGGGGGGACTGGGGTCTGGTGGTGGTGGCCCGGGCCGAGGACGTCGGACTGGTGACGAAGGCGTTGCGGGAAGAAGGCGTTGCGGCACAGGAGATCGGGACGTTCACCACGGACGGGGAGCTGACGTCGGGAGTGGAGAAGGCGCCTTGGCGGGGCATCGCTCAGGAGCGGTTTTCGGCCACCTCGTGGCACGGTGGGGAATTGTCCACACTGGTCACCGAGGTCCTGGGGAGGCGCTGAAACCGGCTGATCGCATTGTCACAGACGTGCGGATCGGCGGCCGCGAGCATCAGTCGGGGAGATCCGCCGCGACGGCTTCCGGTGCGTGGAGCCACCCGCGGAGCCGCTGGGTGCCCACTTTGATCGGCACCGTCTGGAAGTACGTGGTGTGGTCGATCCCCGGGTAGCCGTGGCGGACGACCGAGCGGTGCATCTCCGGTGATAGGACGAGCACGAGCGGAGCGGCCGTGATACTCAGGTGCCGCCGGAGTTCCTTCGCGTCGACGAAGCGGCAGGCGATGTCGACGTCCTCGCCGTACGGACCGCGGCTGTCGTAGTGCACCTCGCCGGCGTGCACGGCGACCCGGAGCCGGAAGGCGAGCTCGGGGTGGCTGCCGGCGTGCTTGTCCAGCAGGTCGGCCAGGGTCGGGACGACGGTGGTGAGCAGCACCGGCTTCGGTGCCTGGTCGACCGGCCGGACCAGGCACAGCGCGCCGTCGCCCCGGTCGACGAAGCCGTCGCGGAACTTCTTGGTGATCCCGCCGGCCAGGAAGGCCTCGTCCAGCAGCTCGAACAGGACGGTGCGGAGCCGGGCCCTGGCGGGGTTGGTCCGCGTCGTCGAGCCTTCGATGTCGACCGCCACCATGGCCCGGTGGAGGGGGACGTGGTGCGCTGGAGTACCCATGGCCTGCTCCCGCCTTCAGGTCAAAACTGAAGTTCAGTCAAGGAGACTGTAGGACGAGGACCAGTCGGAGCAACCGAGTTGCCGTCGCTGTGACCCGACCGGCGGGGAGTAAAATCCGGTACTCGACCACGCTACTGAATTTCCCGAAGGGTGGCGAAGTCTTGTCCCCAGCCCAGCCACAGTGGTCCGCGCTCGCTCACCGCCTGCGCGCGCTGCGCGAGACCGAGTGGCCCGAAGCCGGGATCACCCAGGGCCAGCTCGCCAAGGCGCTCGGCGGGAACAGGGCCCTCAGCATCTCCCTCATCTCGTCGTGGGAGAACACCGAAAAGCCGGTCGCGCCGCCGACCAGGTGGCTCGACGCCTACGCGACGCTGTTCGCGACTCGGCGGCCGCTGGACAGCGGCACACTGCGCGTCCTCCCCATCGAGCAACTGACGGACGATGAGCGGGCACGGCGCAGTCAACTCCTGGACGAGTTGCGGGGGCTGCGCGAAGGGCGGCAGCTCGTCCAGGTGCCGGCCCCGATGGCCGACATCTGGACCTTCGAGCAAGACCAGAACATCACGATCGTGTGCGCGCCGCTGCCGGAGGAGTACCGGCGGCACCTGTCCTACGCGGACCCGGAGAACGCCGACTTCGTCTCGCTGTACACCTACGCCGACCCGGACGCGCTGATCGAGCTGTTCGGGCACATCCGCTCGCGCAACCCGGACAACAACGTCAAGTTCTGCACCAGCGAGGAATTGTCGGCCGACGACTACACGAGCCACCTGGTGCTGCTCGGCGGCGTGGACTGGAACTCGGTGACCCGGGACGTGATCGAGCGCGTGGACCTGCCGGTCGAGCAGGTCGGCCGGGTGGACGACGCCGAACACGGCGGGTTCCGGGTCCAGCAGGACGGGCGTCCGAAATTGTTCGAACCCAAGCTCGACCGGCGGGAACACCTCCTGGAGGACGTCGCCCACTTCTACCGCGGCGAAAGTCCGTTCAATCGGATGCGGACGGTCACCGTGTGCAATGGCATGTACGGTCGTGGCACGCTCGGCGCGGTGCGCGCGCTGACCGACGCGCGTTTCCGCGACCGCAACACCGCGTACGTGCAAGACCGGTTCGGCGATGTGGGATCCTTCAGCATCATCAGCCGCGTGCCGGTCGTCGGCGGACAGGGCCTGACTCCCGACTGGACCTTGGAGGAGAACCGGTTGCACGAGTGGCCCGAGGCAGCCGCGTGAACCCGCGGCAACACGAGTCGCACCAGGACTTGCTGGCGCATGTCGACGTGGCGGACGCCCCGCGTGCGGCGATGGACGCGATCATCGTTCCCACCGGGCGTCCGGCCCCCTACCTCCGGCAGGCCATTGCCGCGGCCAAGGAACGCGACGTCTTCCTGCTCTTGCTGTGCAGCCTTCGGTCCAACGCGGCTTCCGCGGCGGCCGAAGCGGAAGATGCGGGAGTACGCGCTCTCGCCATCGACACCGACCTGTTGCACCCCGGACTCGTGCCCACGTTCGCCACCGACCAGCTCCTCCGGTTCACCCGGTTCCAGCGGCAGACCGACACGAGCTACAAGCGCAACTTGGGGCTGCTCATCGCGGTGCTCGCCGGCTGGAAGCGAATCCTCTTCCTCGACGACGACATCGAATTGCCTTGTCCCGCGGACCTCGACGTCGCGGCCGGCCTGCTCGACGAATATCCGGTGATCGGTCTCGCCAACGCAGGCATGCCGGACAACTCGGTCGTGTGCCACGCGATCCGGGACGCCGGGCGGAAGCAGGACACCTTCATCGGCGGCGGAGCGCTCGAGGTCGGCGAAGCCGCGTTCAGCTCGTTCTTCCCGAACATCTACAACGAAGACTGGTTCTTCCTGCTGGACGGCATGAAACTGCGGCCGTCCGCGACCACGGGCACGGCGATCCAACAGCCCTACGACCCTTACCGGGACACCCGTCGCGCCCGTGGTGAGGAACTGGGCGACACCCTGGCCGAAGGCGTGTTCGGCCTGCTCGACAGTCACCTCGGCCTGGCGCACGCCACCAAGGAGTACTGGCGGGACTTCCTTGCCGACCGCCGCCGGATCATCCGGGACATCATCAAGCTGGTGCAGGCGTCGCCGATCGAGGCGGCCCAGCAAGCGCGGATGGTCGACGCGCTCAAAGCGGCGGTCGGCCGCAGCGAGCTGATCACGCCGGAGCTGTGTGTGCGCTACCTCCGAGCGTGGCAGCAGGACTGCGTCACCTGGCGGCAGCGGGTCACCGATCTCCGGCGCGACCACCACGGCGGTTCGGGGGTCGAGCACGCTCTCACAGCGTTGAACATCCAGCTGCTGGCGTGGACAGAGGTCGACGTTCCCCTCATGAGAGCGAGGCGCCGATCGGCAACGCTTCGGACCGCGGAGCGGGTTTGACCGGCAGCAGCTGCTTGACGAGCACGTAACAGTGTTCCGGCTCCACCAGGATGCCGCCGCTCGGCAGCCTTCTCTGTGCGTAGCAAACAATATTGCCGTGGCCCCAATCCCGGTAAGCCAAGCGGTCGTACAGGCGGGCAGCCGCGACGTTGTCGGTGCGGACCGCCAAGGCCACTCGGTCGCGGTCGTGCTGGGCAAGGTGGTGCTCGACAGCACCGACCAGCGCCGCCCCGATTCCGAGATTGCGCAGGTCCGGGTGTACCTCGAGGTGAGTGAGCAGGGGGACACCGGGAAGATGCATGCGGAGCGGGAGTTCTTCGGCGTCCTCGAGCCACAGGTAGACAGCACCGGCCGGGCGGTTGTCCAGCCAGGCGAGGAAGAGCACGCCTTTCCTCTGCAAGTGACGTGTCATTCGATCGTCGAAGAATCCCGGATCACCCAATGCGGCGGCGAACGAACTCACGTCCGCCGGACGGGCCGGCTGCACGTGGGGTTCGGTCATCGAGGCTCCTGTTCGGCCGAGCGCACATCCTCGCACGCCCGGACGCCCACTGCGAGGTTTTCGATTCACTCGGTTGGGTTACGTCTCACTCATCGAGTGAGGTCGTAGACCGTTACGCCGTCCACAGTGGAGGCTTCGTAGTGTGCGGCCACCCACTCGGCGATCTGCTGGGCCGCGTCCGAGCCGCTCGAACCCTGCATCGTCATGCCTTCGCCCAGGAAGTAGTGGATCTGCCCGTTCGCCACGTACTGCTGGAACTGGGCCAGCGTCGGGTACGGGTCCGTCCCGTTGAAGCCGCCCACCGCGAGCACCGGGGCTCCGCTCGCCAGCTGGTAGCCCGCGGCCGCGTTCGACAGGACCGCGGCCGCCGTCCAGGTGTACCGCGAAGCGTCCTTCTGGAGCAACGTCGTCAAGGAAGCGCCCGGCAGGGTTGTCGACAGCAGGGCACCCGGGCCGCCGCCGAAACCGCCGCGGCCTCCGCCTGGGCCGCGGCCACCGAAGCCCGACGATGGCCCGGCCGACGGGATTGCGCCGCTGTGGGTCGTGGCCGCCGTTGCCAGGGTGTACGCGCCCGTGCCGGCCAACGTCACCACCAGTGCGAACGCCGCCACGATCGTGGCCGCTCCGCGGGTCAGGTGGGTGGCGAAGAACAGGGCCACCGCCGCCAGGAGGCCGCCCACCAGCACCGTCGGCGCCAGCCACGACGAATCCAGCAGCAGGTACGCCGTCAGCGCCGTCACCGCGACTCCGCCGCTGAGAAATCCCGAGGCCACCGGGTGGGCGCGCAGGCGCCACAGCTGGACCGCCGCCGTGCCGACCAGTGCCGCCACCGGCGGGGCCAGGGCCACCGTGTAGTACGGGTGGATGATTCCGCCCATGTAGCTGAACACCAGCGCCGTCACCAGCAGCCAGCCGCCCCACAGCAGCAGGGCCGCCCGGGACGGGTCCGTGCGCGGGGCCCGGCGGGTGAACCAGAGCCCGGCGCCCAGCGCCAGCAGTGCCGCCGGCAGGAGCCAGGCGATGCCGCCCGCCATCTCGCTGCCGAACAGGCGAGTCAGGCCCGTCGACCCCCAGCCTCGGCCTGCGCCGCCGCCGACGCTGCCCACCTCGTCGCCCGTGATGCGGCCGAAACCGTTGTAGCCGAACGCCAGCTCCCACAGGGAGTTCGTCTGCGAGCCACCGATGTACGGCCGCGACGCCGCCGGCCAGAGGGCCACGACCACCAGGTACCAGCCCGCCGCCACCAGCACCGAGACGAACGCGCCGAGCAGGTGCAGCAGCCGCCTGCCGAGCGGGACCGGGGCGGCGACGAGGTAGGCGACGGCGAACGCGGGCAGCACCAGGAACGCCTGCAGCATCTTCGCCAGGAAGCCGAAGCCGACCGCGACCCCGGCCAGCGCGAGCCAGCGGGGGCTCGCCTTCTCGCAGGCGCGCACCACGCAGTACGCGCCCGCCACCAGCAGCAGCACGAGCAGGGCGTCCGGGTTGTTGAACCGGAACATCAGCGCCGCGGCCGGCGTCAGGGCCAGCACCAGGCCCGCGACCAGCCCGGCCGCCGGACCGGACGTGCGGCGGACGGCCGCATGCAGCAGCCAGACCGAGCCCACGCCCATCAGCGCCTGCGGCACCAGGATGCTCCACGCGTTGACGCCGAACAGCCGCGCCGACAGGCCCATCACCCACAGCGCGGCCGGGGTCTTGTCGACCGTGATCGCGTTGGCCGCGTCGCTGGAGCCGAAGAACAGCGCCTTCCAGCTCTGCGAGCCCGCCTGCGCCGCCGCGGAGTAGAAGGCGTTGGCCCAGCCGGACGCGCCCAGGCCCCACAGGTAGAGCACGGCGGTGCCGAGCAGGAGCACGGCCAACGCGGGCCGGTGCCAGGTGCGGCGGGAGGGCGCTGAAGGGGCCACGACGGTTTCGCGTGCCTCGAGAACGGTCATGAAGTCAGCTTCCGGTCTCCAGCTGGGGCCGGGTTGTGCCGATGCTGTGCACCCGCTGTGCGGGGACGGCCACGGGGAGCCGCACCGCGAACTCCGTCCGCCCGGGCCGGCTGTGCACCTCGATCGAGCCGTGGTGGGCGACGACGACGGCGGACGCGATGGCCATCCCGAGGCCGGTGCTGCCCGCGTTCCGGGAACGGGACGAGTCGCCGCGGGCGAACCGCTCGAAGACGTCCGGCAGCAGGTCCGGCGCGATGCCGGGGCCGTCGTCGGTCACCGTGAGGACGGCGCTTCCGTCGGCCGAGCGGGCCAGCGATGTCACCACCGTGGTGCCCGGCGGGGTGTGCGTGCGGGCGTTGGCCAGCAGGTTCGCCAGCACCTGGTGCAGCCGCTGGACGTCGCCGAACACGAGCACCGGGTCCGGCGGCAGCTCCAGCAGCCACCGGTGCTGCCGCCCGGCGACCTGGGCGTCGCCGACGGCGTCGGCGACCAGCCGGGTGAGGTCGACGTCCCGGACGTCGAGGGGCCGGCCCGCGTCGAGCCGGGCGAGCAGCAGCAGGTCCTCGACCAGCGCCGTCATCCGGACGGCCTCGGACTGGATCCGGCCCATCGAGTGCGCGACGTCCGGTGGCACCAGCGCGCTGCCGCGGGCGGCCAGCTCGGCGTACCCGCGGATCGCCGCCAGCGGCGTGCGCAGCTCGTGGCTGGCGTCCGCGACGAACTGCCGGACGCGGATTTCGCTGTCGTGCCGCGCTTCGAGGGCCTGGGCGACGTGGCCGAGCATCAGGTTCAGCGCCGAGCCGACCTGGCCGACCTCGGTGCGCGGGTCGGTGTCGCCTTCCGGGACGCGGATGGACAGCGCCACCTGGCCGCGGTCGAGCGGCAGTTCGGTGACCCGGCCGGCGGTGGCCGCGACGCGGTCGAGCGGGCGAAGCGTGCGGCGGACGGCGAAGGCGCCGAGGAAGGCCGCGCCGAGCACGCCGGCGGCGGCCACGCCGAAGAGGATCAGCCCGACGGTGAGCAGCGTGTCGTTGACCGGCTTCATCGGCAGGCCGGTCACCACGACCTCGGACGTCCCGGGGACGGGCAGCGCCATCAGGCGGTACTCGCCGAGGTCGTCGAAGGACAGCGTGTGCGGCTTGCCGTCGGCGGGCACCGACCGCATCAGGGCCTGCTGGTCCGCGGTCAGCTGCAGCCGTCCGCCGTGTTCGGTGATGCTGTCGTCGTGGACGAGCTCCGGCCCGTCGAAGGTGCCGCTCACCGTGCCGACGTTCTGCCCCAGCGGGTGCTGGCCCTGGTACTGCGGCGGCGGACCGCCGTCCTGCGGCCGGACGTTGCTCGCGAACACCAGCGAGCGGTTCGCCGCGGCCGAGAGCTGCTGGTCGATCTGGCGGGTGAGGAAGAGGTCGAGCGCGAATTCGCTGACCACGCCGACGATCAGGCACACCACGGTGAGCAGCACGACCATCGAGCCGGTCAGTTTCGCGCGCAGCGAGAGCCGCCCCCGGCGGGGAGCTGGCGGGTCGGTTCGCGCGGCCATGGCTCCAATGTCGGTCCGCGCCGTGTGTGCGGGTTGTGCGCTGCCTGTGAAGCGGCTGTGCGGTGACCGGCCCGTTGCCGGATGTCCGATTGCTCGTCACAGGAACGGCTGACGGCAAGCACAGTCGGTGCACAGCGAGCGGCCCCACCGTGGATCCCACCGAACCACCACGTTGAGGAGCAGCACCATGACCACACCGCAGGCACCGTCCACTCCGGACCAGACGTGGGGCGCGACGCCCGCACCCGCCCCGAAGCGGGCCTGGTCGCCGGGCAAGAAGCTCGCGGCGGGCGCCGTCGCGGCGGTGATCGTGGCCGGCGGGGGAGCGGCGGTCTGGGCCGCCTCGTCGTCCGCAGCCACCGGCACCCAAGCCGGGCCGGGCGGCATGACGGGTGGCCCCGGCGGCATGCCGGGTGGCGGACTGGGCGGGGCGTTGCACGGCGAGTACGTGGCCTCCGACGGCAACGGCGGCTACGTCACCAAGATCATGCAGACGGGCGAGGTGACGGAGCTGAGCGCGACGTCCCTGACCGCCAAGAGCGACGACGGCTTCTCGAAGACGTACACGATCACCTCGGCGCAGGCGACCGGCCTGGCGACCGGCGACACGGTCACCGTGGTGGCCACGGAGTCCGGCAGCACGGCGACGGCGACTTCGGTGACGGACGGCGAGTCCGGACCGCAGGGTCAGGGCACCCCGCCTTCGGGTGCCCCCACCCGGACCGGCTGATCCGGAGGCGGTCCCGGAGGTCAGCGGCGGTCGTAGTCGACCGCGACCTCCGGGGTCGTCGCGCGGGAGCGGCAGGTCAGGATCCGGCCGGCCGCCACGTCGTCCTCCGTCAGCGCGTACCGGACGTCCATGTCCACCTGGCCGTGCCGCAGCGTCGCCCGGCAGGTGCCGCACGCCCCGCCCGTGCACGAGTACGGCACCTCGTACCCGGCCCGCAAGGCCGCGTCCAGGACCGTCTCCCCGGCTTCGGCCGTGACGCACGTCGTCGTGCCGCCCAGCGTCACCGCCACCCTCGCCGGCGTGCCCGCCGGGTCGCGCAGGGGTGCCGCGCCGCGGAACAGTTCGAAGTGGACGTTCTCCTCCGGGACGTCCGCGTCGGCCAGGGTGCGGCGGGCCAGGTCCATCAGGCCGCGCGGGCCACAGAGGAACCACTCGTCGACCTTCGCCGGGTGCAGCCGGTTCTGCAGCAGCGCGCGCAGGCGCGTCCCGTCGAGCCGGCCGCGCTGGTAGCGCTCGTGCGAAATGGCGAGGGCCTCGCCGATCGTGTCGAACTGCCGCGGCCGGTGCGCGTGCAGGTCGGGGTCGCGCTCGTCGGTGCGGTAGTGGACGACGTGCAGCCGCCCGCCGAAGCCCTCGGCGAGCGCGCTCAGCTCCGCCGCGAACAACGTCGTCGCGCCCGAGGTGTTGACGTACAGCAGCGTCGCCCGGCTGTGCGGCTCCGCGGCGAGCGTGCTGACCAGGATGGACAGCACCGGCGTGATGCCGCTGCCCGCGGCCAGTGCCACGTAGTGCGCGGTCCGCGCCGGGTCCGGGGCGAGCGTGAACGCGCCCGAAGGCGGCAGGACGTCGAGGAAGTCGCCCGCGGCCAGCGTCGTGGTCGCGAAGCCGGAGAACGCCCCGCCGGGACGTCGTTTCACCGCGATCCGCAGCTCGCCCGAGTCCGCCCGCGCGCAGATCGAGTACGTCCGCCGCACGGCCTGGCCGTCGACCACCGCGCGGACCGCGACGTGCTGGCCCGGCGAGAACCGGAACTCCGGGGCCAGGGGCGGCGGGACGTCGAAGGTGATCGCGACGGCGTCCGCGGTCAGCGGCCGGACCTCGCGCACCCGCAGCCGGTGGAACCGGCTCGGACCCAGCGGCGGCGGCTCGGGGCCGGGCTCGTCGTCGCCGAGGTCGTCGCCGAGGTCGTCGGCCAGCCGCCGCCACGCGCGGTACTCCGCCGGGGTCAGCTCACGGCCCCACGCGGTGATGATCGGGACGTCGCGGGCGAGGTAGGCGTCCCGGTTGTCCCGCCACGCCCGCAGGTAGCGGTAGAACGGCACGGCCGGGTGCAGGTGGTGCACGAGATGGTAGTTCTGGAACAGCATCATCGGCGTCATCAGCCACTCCAGCCCCACCCGCACCCGCGTGGTGCCGAACTTGTCGCGCGGCTGCGCCTCGGGCAGGCCGTGGTGGGGCAGCCAGTCGAACCACCACGCCAGCACGGCCAGCCCGATCCGCTGCGGCAGCAGGTACCCGAGCAGCAGCTCGCGGCCGTGGCCGCAGGCGATCAGCGTCGCGGCGGCGACGAACGCCAGCGACAGCAGCACGATCGTCTCGGCCCGTTCCGCGGCCGGCCGGGTGCGCGCGCGGGCGGTGTAGAAGCGGGCGTACCAGAAGTCGATGGTGAGCCAGCGGAATGGTAGCGACCACCAGGCTCCCTGCGACGTCCACGCGTCGGGATCCGTGTGGGAGTCCGCGTTCGTGTTGCGGTGGTGTTCACTGTGGATGAACCGGAGCAGCGGGAACGACGCGTACGCCGCGACGAACGGCATCGCCAGCCGGCCGAGCACCTCGTTGACCCATGTCAGCTTCCCTGCGGCGTGGTGGGCGGATTCGTGCACCACCGTGAACATCGTGAAGGTGACGATCGCGTGCAGCGGCACGGTGTACACCGGCGGCGCGATCCCGGCCAGCAGCAGCCAGGTCGCGGTGGCCCACAACGCGGCGCCGCCGGCGAACAACAGGAGCGTCGGCACCGAGAGGCGGGGCAGCGGGATGCGGGGCGAGGGCACCGAACGCGGGGCCGCCACCGCCGGGGTTCCGGGCGTCCGGGAGCCACGCGGCGGGGTATCGACGACGGGCATCGAGCGGTCTCCTCGGTCGAGAAGCTCCTGGCGAGGCGGGAGTCACCGTAGACAACCCGCGGGGGTTTGTAAACGTCGCGCCACGCTTCGAAAAAAGGTCTGGGCCAGCCGAACGCAAGCGCTGGGTAAGCTGCCCTTGTGAAGGCCGTCACCCATCCCGCCCCCGCGCGCACCCGCGACCGGTTGCTGGACGCGGCCGCCGACGTGATCGCCGGCGACGGCTGGGCCGCGGTGACGATGGGCAAGCTGGCCGCGCAGGTCGGCGTCAGCAGGCAGACCGTCTACAACGAACTCGGCTCCAAGGCCGAACTGGCGGAGGCGTTGGTGCTGCGGGAAACCGAGCGCTTCGCCGAGCGCGTGACCGAGGTCGTCGCCGCCCACCCGGGCGCCCCCGTCGACGGCGTCACCGCCGCGTTCCGCCAGACCCTCGAAGCCGCCCGGGTCAACCCGCTCATCGTGATCGCGCTCGGCTGCCCGAAGGGCGGCGGCGACGACTTCCTCCCGCTGCTGACCACCCGGCCCGAGGGCGTCCTCGAACGCTCGGTCGGCACGGTGGTGGCCCTGCTCGCGCGCTCCTACCCGGAGACCGGACTGACCCTCTCGGAGTGGACGGTCGCGGTCGAGGCGATGGTCCGGCTGCTGCTCTCCCACCTCGTGCAGCCCAGTGGCTCGGTGGCGCAGGCGAGCGGCCGGATGCGCTGGGTGATCGGCCGGATGCTGGGCGCCTGACCTCGCAGGTGGCCCCCGGCCCGGTGGCGAAGGCCACTGGCCTAGACTCGGACGTCCCGGCCTGTACTTGACCGGGGCCATTTCCGCAGGATTGTCCACCACAATCGTTACCGCTCGAGGAGAAGACCTTGAAGAGCACCGTCGAGCAGCTCAGCCCGACGCGAGTCAAGATCAATGTCGAGGTGCCGTTCGACGAGCTCAAGCCGAACTTCGACCGCGCCTACCGCAAGATCGCCCAGCAGGTGCGCATCCCGGGCTTCCGGCCCGGCAAGGCGCCCGCTCGCGTCCTGGAAAGCCGGATCGGGCGCGGCCCGGTGCTCGACGAGGTCGTCAACGAGGCCATCCCGGCCAAGTACATCGAGGCCGTCCGCGCCAACGAGGTCCGCACGCTCGGCAACCCCGAGTTCGACGTGACCAAGCTCGAGGACCGCGACGTGCTCGAGTTCACCGCCGAGGTCGACGTGCGCCCGGAGATCGAGCTGCCCGACCTGGACGGCTTCGCGATCACCGTCGACGACGTCGAGCTGACCGACGCGGAGGTCGACGAGCAGCTCGACGAGCTGCGCGCCCGCTTCGGCACGCTGACCGGCGTCGAGCGCCCGGCCGAGAACGGCGACTTCGTCTCGATCGACCTGTCCGCCACCGTCGACGGCGAGGCCGTCGAGGAGGCCAGCACCAGCGGGCTGTCCTACGAGATCGGCTCCGGCCAGCTCGTCGACGGCATCGACGAGGCGATCGTCGGCGCGAACGCCGGCGAGACCAAGACGTTCACCACCCAGCTCGTCGCCGGTGAGCACGCCGGCAAGGACGCCGAGGTGACCGTGACCGTCCAGTCGGTCAAGACCCGCGAGCTGCCCGAGGCCGACGACGAGTTCGCCCAGATGGCCAGCGAGTTCGACACGATCGAAGAGCTCAAGAACGACCTGCGCGAGCGGCTCGGCCGCGTCAAGAAGATGCAGCAGGGCGTCCAGGCCCGCGACAAGGTGCTCGACGAGCTCCTCGAGCGCACCGAGGTGCCGATCCCGGAGAAGGTCCTCGACGCCGAGATCGAGAACCGCAAGCACGACGCGATCCACCCGTTCGACCACGACGAGGCCCAGTTCGCGAAGGCCCTCGAGGCCGAGGGCCGCACGCTGGAGGAGTTCGACGCGGAGACCCGCACCGAGTCGGAGAAGGCCGTCCGCACGCAGCTGCTGCTGGACACCATCGCCGACAAGGAAGAGGTCTCGGTCAACGACGGCGAGCTCACCGAGCGGATCATCTACCAGGCCCAGCGCTTCGGGATCAGCCCGGACGAGTACGTCCAGCGCGCCCAGCAGTCCGGCCAGCTGACCGCGATCTACGCCGACGTGCGCCGCGGCAAGGCCCTCGCCTCGGTGGTCCGCAAGGCGGCCGTCACCGACGGCTCCGGCGCCGAGGTCGACCTCTCGGAGCTGTTCGGCAGCGACGAGCCGGCAGCCGAGGAGACGCAGGTCACCGACGAAACGGCGAAGACTCCGGCGCAGTGAAGCTGTGAGCGAACTTGGGCGGTGTCAGGCATTCTGCACCGCCCGAGTTCGTTAGGGTCGGATACAAGATCTCAAGCATCTGAAACGACAGCGGTGGCCGTCAGCACCGGGCCACCGCCGGCGAAAAGGCAGGCAGACGTGACGCAGCACACGCCCGAGGCGCGGACCGGCACCGCAGGGCTCAACCTCACCGACTCGGTGTTCGAGCGGTTGCTCCAGGAGCGCATCGTCGTCCTCGGTTCCGAGGTCAACGACGAGGTCGCCAACCGGATCACCGCGCAGCTGTTGCTGCTCGACGCCGACGACGCCGAGTCCGACATCCGCTTCTACATCAACTCGCCGGGTGGCTCGGTCACCGCCGGGTTCGCCATCTACGACACCATGCAGCTGATCCGCCCGGACGTCGCGACCTACGCGATGGGCATGGCGGCCTCGATGGGGCAGTTCCTGCTCTCCTCGGGCACCCCGGGCAAGCGCTACGCGCTCCCGCACGCCCGCATCCTGATGCACCAGCCCTCGGCCGGGGTCGGCGGCACGGCGTCGGACATCGCGATCCAGGCGGACCTGTTCAACAAGTGGAAGCAGGAGCTGGCCCGGATCACCGCGGACCAGACCGGGCAGACGGTCGAGCAGATCATCAAGGACGGCGACCGCGACCGCTGGTTCACCGCCCAGGAGGCGAAGGACTACGGCTTCGTGGACCACGTCCTCACCGCCGACATCGCCCGTCCGGGCTCCCGCTGAGCCCGAAGCACCAAGGAGACTTTCGATGAGCAATTTCAGGCTCCCGGGTGACTTCCAGGGCCCGAGCATCCCCCAGTCGCGGTACATCCTGCCGTCGTACGTGGAGCGGACCAGCTACGGCGTCAAGGAGTCGAACCCGTACAACAAGCTGTACGAAGAGCGGGTCATCTTCCTCGGCGTGCAGGTCGACGACGCGTCGGCCAACGACGTGATGGCCCAGCTGCTGCACCTGGAGCACGAGGACCCGGACCGCGACATCCTGGTCTACATCAACTCGCCGGGTGGCTCGTTCACCTCGCTGATGGCGATCTACGACACGATGCAGTTCGTCCGCCCGGACATCCAGACGTACTGCCTCGGCCAGGCCGCCTCGGCCGCCGCCGTGCTGCTGTCGGCCGGCACGCCCGGCAAGCGCTACGCGCTGCCGAACTCCCGCGTGCTGATCCACCAGCCGGCCACCGAGGGCACCTACGGCCAGGTCTCCGACCTGGAGATCCAGGCCAACGAGATCCAGCGGGTGCGGCGCCAGATGGAGGTCATCCTGGCCAAGCACACGAACAAGGACCCGGACCAGATCCGGACCGACATCGAGCGCGACAAGATCCTGACGGCCGAAGAGGCCAAGGCGTACGGCATCATCGACGAGGTCCTGCCGTACCGTAAGGCGTCGGCTCTGTAGATCCGCCAGGCCGGTGTGTGCCGAGAAGACGACACACACCGGCATCCTGGTTTAGGGTCGTCCTCTGACGTGCTCCCGGAGCTCGTGGGTGTTCCCGCTCGCGGCATCGGACGGGTACCGTCAGTGGCAATGCGTGAGGCTCGCACCCGGTCACCGCGCCGGGGGGTCGCACCGTCGCAACACACGTCAGGCGCGGAAACCCGCGCCGGAGGGGACGAGGTCAACGGCCATGGCACGGATCGGTGACGGCGGAGACCTGCTGAAGTGTTCTTTCTGCGGGAAGAGCCAGAAGCAGGTGAAGAAGCTCATTGCCGGCCCCGGGGTCTACATCTGCGATGAGTGCATCGACCTCTGCAATGAGATCATCGAGGAGGAGCTGGCCGAGGCCGGCGACGTCAAGCTCGACGAGCTGCCCAAGCCCGCCGACATCCACGAGTTCCTCGAGCAGTACATCATCGGCCAGGAAGACGCCAAGCGGACGCTCGCGGTAGCGGTCTACAACCACTACAAGCGCATCCAGGCGGACGACAAGGCCGGGCCGAAGGACTCCAAGGAAGAGTCGGTCGAGCTCGCCAAGTCGAACATCCTGATGCTCGGTCCCACCGGGTGCGGCAAGACCTACCTGGCGCAGACGCTCGCGAAGCTGCTGAACGTGCCATTCGCCATCGCGGACGCCACGGCGCTGACCGAAGCGGGCTACGTCGGCGAGGACGTCGAAAACATCCTGCTCAAGCTCATCCAGGCGGCGGACTACGACGTCAAGCGGGCCGAGACCGGGATCATCTACATCGACGAGGTCGACAAGATCGCCCGCAAGAGCGAGAACCCCTCGATCACCCGGGATGTCTCCGGCGAGGGTGTCCAGCAGGCGCTGCTGAAGATCCTCGAGGGCACCACCGCCTCGGTCCCGCCGCAGGGCGGCCGCAAGCACCCGCACCAGGAGTTCATCCAGATCGACACGACGAACGTGCTGTTCATCGTGGCCGGCGCGTTCGCCGGGCTGGAGAAGATCATCAACGAGCGGGTCGGCAAGCGCGGCCTCGGCTTCGGCGCGGAGATCCGCACGAAGTCCGAGATCGAGGAGAGCGACGTCTTCTCCGACACGATGCCGGAGGACCTGATCAAGTTCGGGCTGATCCCGGAGTTCATCGGCCGCCTCCCGGTCGTGGCGACGGTGAACCACCTGGACAAGGACTCGCTGGTCAACATCCTCACCCAGCCGCGCAACGCCCTGGTGAAGCAGTACAAGAAGCTCTTCGAGATGGACAACGTCGAGCTCGAGTTCACCAAGACCGCGCTCGAGGCCATCGCCGACCAGGCGGTCCTGCGCGGGACCGGGGCCCGCGGGCTGCGTGCGATCATGGAAGAAGTGCTCCAGCCGGTGATGTACGACATCCCGAGCCGCGACGACGTGGCGAAGGTCGTGATCACCGAGCAGACCGTCCGGGAGAACGTGAACCCGACGATCGTCGCCCGGCAGCCGACGCGGCGCGCGCGCAGCGAGCGCGGCGAGAAGTCGGCCTGACAGGCCGGGCGTCTCCGGGCCGCCCGGCCCGGAGACCCGACAGGAAAGCTGAATGACTGCTGACTCCTTCCCGGGTTCCGGGGCCGCAACCGGCGGCGGCGTGCAAACGCCGGCGCCGCCGGCCCCGGAACCCGCCGGGACCACCCCGGCCGGGCCGGCCGCGCCGGTTCTGGGGTTCCGTGAGCTGAGCGAGCGCGTGATCGCGTCCGTCGCCGACCGGTACCCGTGGCTGCACCGCGTGCTGATGGGCATGCTGGCCGTGTTCACCGGCACGTGCGTCGTCGCCGTCGTGTCCCGGCTGTCGCCGTTGCCGCTGATCCCGGTGCCGTTGTTCGTCGTCGCGGCCTACGGGCTGCGGCAGGCCCGCGGCGTGACCGAGCGGCGTCAGCTGTTCAACTGGGTGCTGCTGTTCGCCCTGGCGACCCTGGTCGGCTTCTGGCTGATCTCGGTCGTCGGCCGTTGGGTGGAGTGAAGTCCCGACGTCCGGAGGGTTTGAGGCCGTCGGCGGTGGGGTAAGCCACTCGGGTGGTAGATGCCCTCAGACCGTTCCGGCATCCGGCACTCTTCTATCGCGGTGACACCGAGTACCTCGATGGTGTCATTCCCTTCCTGCTCGAAGGTCTCGACCGAGGTGAGCCCGCGGCCGTCGCCGTCCCCGGCGGCAACCTGCTGCTGATCGAGAAGGCCCTGGAAGACCGGGCCGGTGAAGTGCGCTTCATCGACATGCACCGCGCGGGCCGCAACCCGGGCGCGATCCTGCCGTCGGTGCTGCACGCCTTCGCGGAGGAGCACGACGGCCCGGTGCGCATCGTGGGCGAGCCGATCTGGGCCGGCCGCACGGACACCGAGTACCCGGCGTGCGTGGTGCACGAAGCCCTGATCAACAACGCCTTCGCGGGCCGTGACCTGGCGGTGCTCTGCCCGTACGACGTCGGGGCGCTGCCCCCGCCGGTCCTGGCCGACGCCGAGCGCACCCACCCGGAGCTGTGGGGCCTGGCCGGCCCGTTCATCAGCCCGCGCTTCGACCCCGACGGTGTCCGCGCGGACTTCACCCGGCCGCTCGAACCGCCGACGGGTGCGGTGGAGCGTGGGTTCGACCTCGGGCAGCTGGCGTCGCTGCGCGGCTTCGCGGAGATCTGGGCCGCGCGCCACGGCCTCCGCCGGCCCCGCCGCGACGACTTCGCACTGGCGATCGCCGAGCTGACGACGAACAGCGTCCTCTACGGCGGCGGCACCGGAGTGCTGCGGTTGTGGGCGGAGGCGTCCCAGGTGGTCGGCGAGGTGAGCGACACCGGCACGATCACCGAACCCCTGACCGGCCGCATCCCACCCCCGGCGGCCACCCCCGGCGGCCGCGGCCTCCTCCTGGTGAACCGCCTGGCCGACCTGGTCCGCACGTACTGGGTCCCGGGCCGCACGACCACCCGCATCCACTTCACCCGCTGAGCGCGCGGCCGTGTCGTCCGGCCGGGTACGGCGTCAGGCGGCGCGGGGGACGTGCTTGCCGAGGAAGCTGATCAAGCTGGGCACCACCGTGCGGTTGAACGGGTCGCCGTGCTTGCCGTGGGCGGTGTGGGCGACCGCCGGGTGGGCGGCCTCGATGTAGCGGCGGACGCCGGTGATGAACGAGTCCTCCGTGCCGCACCAGATGCCGTTGGCCACGCCCTTGGTCTCGTCGATGTGGCGCAGCGGGTCCAGCGCCGTCCAGTCCTGGATGCCGGTGAAGATGTGGCGCTTGGCCATCTCCGGCCACGACGTGATCAGCGCCGGGGCCAGCGTCGCGACGGCGGCGGGCGGCTGGCGCCGCTCGACCCGGCGGCGGGTGTACACCAGCGCGCCGAACCCGCCCATCGACATGCCCGTGCACGCGAACGGCTGGCCGCTCGGGCCGGCGAAGCCGCGGGCGCGCAGCCACTGCGGGACCTCCTCCAGCAGCATGGCCATCGGGTCGTCGCCCGGGTGGACCTCGTGCCAGTAGTTGTCGCCGCCGTCGACGGCCACGAAGCCGAACGCCGGGACCGCCTTGCGGGCAACGTCGCTGGCGAGCTGCTTGAGCGTGCCGGTGGGCACGGCGCTGCGAGCGTTGCCGTGCAGGCCGTGCAGCGCGAGCGACATCGGCAGCCCCTTCGGCGGGGTCTTCGACGGCAGGATGAACACCAGGTCGACCATCCGGCCGCGCGCGGCGGAGTAGACGCGCTCGACCCGCGTGCTGCCCAGCTGGGTCGTCGGGTTCGACGACGTCACGCCGAGCGTCCGCTGCAGGGCCTGGCTGAACGGCAGCTTGCCGGTCGCGGTGCCGACCGCCAGCCCGGTCACGGCCAGCCCGGACGCGCCCGCGATCAGCGCCGACCGGCGGCTCATCCACCGCCGGGCGCCCTGGACCGCCTCGACGACCGCTCCGGCCGGCTCCGCGTCCCCGTTGTGCTTGTTCACCCTGTCTCCGTCCCCCTGGCCCCTCGATAAGGACGCCGCGCACCCGCTCCGCGTTCCCTCGCGCCCCTGTTCACCGGGTTATTCGTTATCACCCTGCCCGGCGTTTCCGGTTCTCGCCCGCCAAGCCGCCTTCGCGGCCTCGGCCGAGCGCCCGGCCCGGTCCACAGTGTCCCCGAGACCGACCGCCATGGTGATCCCGAGGGGGATCAAAATGTGGTTTATGCCCTGTTCACCGGGGCCGAAGTGACCCGACGCCTCCAGTGTGACGAATCCGTGCAGCGCGCTCCAGAGCTGGGCGGCGGCCTGGTACTCGTCGACGGGCCGGAACCGGCCGGCCGCGATCGCCCGCGCGGTCGCCCGGACGATGTGGGTGAACGCCTCCAGCCCCTCCTGGGCGGCTTCGCGGCCTTCCTCCGTGGTGAGGTCGGACAGCGTCGCCCGCTTGCCGCCGGGCGCGGACTGGCCGAACGTCACCGCGAACAGCTGCGGCTGCTCGGCGACCGCCTGCCGGTAGGTGCGGGCCATGCTGAAGATGTCCGCCACCGGGTCGTCGGTCTCCGCGACCTGGGCCAGCCATTCCGACAGCCGCAGGAACCCGGCCCGCGCAACCTCGTCGACCAGCGCCGACATCCCGCCGAAGTGGGTGTAGACGGCCATCGTCGAGACGCCGACCTCGGCCGCCAGCTTGCGGGCCTGCAGGGCTTCGGGGCCGTTCTCGTCGAGCAGGCGGATGGCGGCCTCGACGAGCCGGACCTTCACGTCGGTCGCGCGCGGTTTGGGGCTCATGCTTGCCAGTATCCCATAACCCTGTTATACCTGGAATCATAACCAAGTTATGGAGGGGTCGCATGGGCAACAAGTTCCTCGAGGGCAACTTCGCCCCCGTCAGCCGGGAGCACACGATCACCGACCTCGCCGTCACCGGCCGGATCCCGGAGTTCCTCGACGGCCGGTACCTGCGCAACGGTCCCAACCCGCTGTCCGAAGTGGACCCGGCGGCCTACCACTGGTTCATGGGCGACGGCATGGTGCACGGCGTGCGCCTGCGCGACGGGAAGGCCGAGTGGTACCGCAACCGGTGGGTCCGCAACCCCGCCGTCGCCGCGACGCTGAACGGCGAGGACGCGAGCCGGTTCTGCGGGCTGGACGCGCTCAGCGCGAACACCAACGTCATCGGCCACGCGGGCAAGACCCTCGCCCTGGTCGAGGCGGGCGCGCCGATCTACGAGCTGACCGACGAGCTCGACACCGTCGCCCGCTGCGACTTCGACGGCACGCTCCCGGGCGGCTACACCGCCCACCCCAAGCGCGACCCGCGCACCGGTGAGCTGCACGCCGTCTCGTACTTCTTCGGCATGGGGAACAAGGTCCAGTACTCGGTGATCGACCCGGCCGGGCGCGCCCGCCGCACGGTCGACGTCGAGGTCACCGGCTCGCCGATGATGCACGACTTCTCGCTGACCGAGCACCACGTCGTCTTCTACGACCTGCCGGTGACGTTCGACGCCGAGGCGGCGGTGGCCGCCAGCGTGCCGGCCGCGCTGCGCACCCCGGCGAAGCTGGTGGTGTCGGCCATGGTCGGCAAGGTCCGCGTGCCGGACCCGGTGACCGCGATGATGGCGGGCAGGATCGGCGCGAACGGCGGCCTGCCGTACCGCTGGAACCCGAAGTACCCGGCGCGGATCGGGATCATGCCGCGGGAGGGCGGCAGCCGGGACGTCCGCTGGTTCGACGTCGAGCCGTGCTACGTTTTCCACCCGCTCAACGCCTACGACGACGGCGACAGCGTCGTGCTGGACGTCGTCCGCCACCCGAAGATGTTCGCCACGCAGCTGCACGGCCCGGACGAGGGCGGCCCGACCCTGGACCGCTGGACGGTCGACCTGGCGGCGGGCAAGGTGGTGGAGGAGCGCCTCGACGACCGGGGCCAGGAGTTCCCGCGCGTCGACGAGCGCCTGGTCGGCCGCCGCCACCGCTACGGCTACGCGATGTCGGCCGACGGCGGCGCCGAGCCCGGCGGCTCCCTGTTCAAGCACGACTTCCACACGGGCGCCCGCGACGAGCGCGCGTTCGGCGCGGGCCGCCAGCCGGGCGAGTTCGTGTTCGTCCCCCGCCACGACGACGCGGCCGAGGACGACGGCGTCCTGCTGGGCTTCGTCTTCGACCCGGCCACCCAGCGCAGCGACCTGACGATCCTGGACGCGGAGACGCTGGAGACGGTGGCGGCCATCCACCTGCCGGACCGCGTCCCCAACGGCTTCCACGGCAACTGGGTGCCGGTCGGCTAGGTCAGGATGCGGTGGTCCCCGGTGTAGAGGTTCATCGAGTCACCGCGCAGGAAGCCGACCAGGGTCATGCCGTTCTCCTCGGCCAGCTCCACCGCCAGTGACGACGGGGCCGACACCGCGGCCAGCAGGCCGATGCCCGCCATCGCGGCCTTCT
The DNA here is from genome assembly GCF_053601215.1 of Amycolatopsis sp. NPDC004772. Classification (NCBI taxonomy): domain Bacteria; kingdom Bacillati; phylum Actinomycetota; class Actinomycetes; order Pseudonocardiales; family Pseudonocardiaceae; genus Amycolatopsis; species Amycolatopsis sp. NPDC004772. The sequence goes on along the minus strand of NZ_JBSGBK010000017.1, from coordinate 73,829 downwards.
GGACCAGCTCGAACGACGCGCGTCCGGACACCAGGAGGCCGTACTCCGGCGCCGGGATGCGGCCGTCGAGGACTGCCCAGCCCAGCACCTTGTCCACCGCGTTGTGCCGGCCGACGTCCTCGCGGACCACCTCGAGCGACCCGTCCGGGGCGAACAGCGCCGCCGCGTGCAGGCCGCCCGTGCTGGCGAACACCTTCTGGCGGGCGCGCAGCGAGTCGGGCAGGCCAGCGAGCACCGAGCTCTTCACCGTGAACGCCGCCGACGCGGGGGAGAAGCGCGTGCGGAGCTTGACCGCGTCGAGTGCCGCCTTGCCGCAGACCCCGCAGGACGACGTCGTGTAGAAGTTGCGCTCGACCCCGGTGTCCGGTGGCGGGACGCCGTCGGCCAGGGCGATGTCCAGCACGTTGTAGGTGTTGCGGCCCTGGTCGTCGACGCCGTCGCAGTAGCGGGCGACGGCTACATCCGAACGCCCGCCGATCACGCCCTCGGACAGCAGGAAGCCGTGGGCCAGCTCGACGTCGTGCCCGGGGGTGCGCATCGTGACCGCCAGCGCCCGGCCGCCGACCCGCAGCTCCAGGGGCTCTTCGGCGGCCAGCGCGTCGGGGCGGCGCCGGTCCCCGGTCGCGGAAATCCGCCGCACCGGCCTGCGCACGGTCACCCTGCCCATCAGCACACCCTTCGCTGCCCGAAAGTTCGACACTCGTATGGTGCAACACCGGTGATTTAGTAATACATTCCCACCATCATCCCCAGAATACGGAGGGAACCGATGGCTCTCGGCTTCCTGGACCGATCCCGGATCGTGGCACCGCCGAGCTGGACGCGCTGGCTGGTGCCGCCGGCGGCCCTGTCGGTACACCTGTCGATCGGGCAGGCCTACGCGTGGAGCGTCTTCAAGACCCCGCTCGAGAAGACGATGCACCTCAACGGCACGCAGAGCTCGCTGCCGTTCCAGCTCGGCATCGTCATGCTCGGCCTGTCCGCCGCGTTCGGCGGCACGCTCGTCGAAAAGAACGGCCCGCGCTGGGCGATGTTCGTGTCGATGTGCTGCTTCGCCAGCGGCTTCCTCATCTCCGCGCTCGGCGTGGCGACCGGGCAGTTCTGGCTGGTGGTCGCCGGCTACGGCGGGGTCGGCGGCATCGGGCTCGGCATCGGCTACATCTCGCCGGTGTCGACGCTGATCAAGTGGTTCCCGGACCGGCCGGGCATGGCCACCGGCATCGCGATCATGGGCTTCGGCGGCGGCGCGCTGATCGCCTCGCCGTGGTCGTCGTCGATGCTCGGCACCGCGCCGACCACGAGCACCATCGCGACGGCGTTCCTGGTCCACGGCGTCGTCTACGCGGTCTTCATGTCGATGGGCTGGCTGCTCGTGCGGGTGCCCGCCGACGACTGGAAGCCCGTGGGCTGGGAGCCGAAGACGGACCACGGCAAGGCGATGATCAGCACGGCGAACGTCTCGGCCGCCAACGCGATCAAGACGCCGCAGTTCTGGTGCCTCTGGGTCGTCCTGTGCTTCAACGTCACCGCGGGCATCGGGATCCTGGAGAAGGCGTCCCCGATGATCGTGGACTTCTTCAAGAACACCTCCACCCCGGTCGGCACGGCCGCGGCGGCCGGGTTCGTCGCACTGCTGTCGCTGTGCAACATGCTCGGCCGGTTCGTCTGGTCGTCCACTTCGGACCTGGTCGGGCGCAAGAACATCTACCGCACCTACCTCGGTGTCGGTGCGCTGCTGTACCTGGTGATCGCGCTGACGCAGAACTCGTCGAAGCTCGTGTTCATCCTGTGCGCGATGGTGATCCTGTCGTTCTACGGCGGCGGGTTCGCGACCGTCCCGGCGTACCTGAAGGACCTCTTCGGCACCTACCAGGTGGGCGCGATCCACGGCCGGCTGCTCACCGCGTGGTCGGTGGCGGGCGTGCTCGGCCCGCTGATCGTCAACCGCATCGCCGACGGCGAGAAGGCGGCGGGCAAGTCCGGCCCGGACCTCTACACGACGTCGTTCTACATCATGATCGGCCTGCTCGTGGTCGGCTTCGTGGCCAACGAGCTGGTCCGCCCGGTCAAGGAGAAGTTCCACGAGCCGGTCCCCGCGGCCGCGAGGAGTGAGGCGTGATGAGCGAACCGTCGGCGAACCCCAACCGGATGCCGTTGATCGTACTGGCCTGGGCGTGGGTGGTGATCCCCTTCGGCTACGGCGTCTACCAGCTGTTCCTGAAGCTGGTGCAGCTGTTCGGATGAGCAGGGGAGTTCTCGTCACCGGCGCGTCCCGCGGGATCGGGCGCGCGGTGGCCACGGCGTTCGCGGCGCGCGGTGACCGAGTGGCCGTCCACTATGGACACCGCGCCGCCGACGCCGAGGAGACGCTGGAAGCGCTCCCCGGCGAAGGGCACGTGCTGATCGGCGGTGACCTGGCCGATCCCGAGGCGGTCCGCAAGATTGCCGACGCGGCCGAAGCCGGGCTCGGCGGCGTCGACGTCCTGGTCAACAACGCCGCCGTCGCGACGTCGGCCGAGACCGCGCACCCGGTCGCCGGAGTGTCCTATGCGGACTGGCAGCGGATCTGGCGGCGCACCCTCGACGTCAACCTCGCCGGCGCCGCGAACCTCAGCTACTGCGTCGCCCGGCACCTCATCGGGCGCGGGGTGCCGGGCCGGATCGTCAACATCGGGTCACGCGGGGCGTTCAAGGGCGAACCCGACCACCCCGCGTACGGGGCGAGCAAGGCCGCGCTGCACGCGCTCGGCCAGTCGCTCGCCGTCTCCCTCGCGCCCCACGGCATCTCCGTGACGTCGGTGGCGCCCGGCTTCACCGCCACCGAGCGGGTCGCCGACCGGATCGACGACACGCTGCGCGCGCAGAGCCCGTTCGGGCGGGTCGGCACGCCCGAGGAGGTCGCCGCGGCCGTCGTCTACCTGGCCTCGGCCGAAGCGACCTGGGCGTCCGGGACGATCCTCGACCTCAACGGAGCCTCGCACCTGCGGATGTGACCTGGCTCTCACCCGTGCAGCGGTGTCGGGGGTGTGGGCGTCGAGGGGGCGTGCATGTACTGGGGAAGATCGCCGTCGCCGGGCTGGCCCTCGTCGTGTTCGGCGGCACGGCGTACGGCTATGTGAACCTCCGCGCCCTCGACCAGGTGTCGCGCGACAGCGTCATCGACGCGGACGGCGAGACGAAGCCGGGTGAGCAGCCCGCCGACGGCTCGCTCGACATCCTGCTGGTCGGCCGGGACTCCCGCAGCGACAACCAGGGCAATCCGCTGGCCCCGGAGGTGCTGCGCGAGCTGCGGGCCGGCGCCAACGGCGACGACCTCACCGACACCCTGATCGTGCTGCGGATCCCGAACGGCACGAAAGAGGTGAAAGCGTTCTCCATCCCGCGGGACAGCTACGTCTCGATGCCGGGCGGGAAAGGCAAGATCAACGCCGCGTTCGGGCGGGCCAAGGCCGCCGAAGCGGGGCGGCTGCGCAAGGCGGGGGAGACCGACAAGAAGAAGATCGACCAGGCCGCGCTCACCGCCGCCCGGCGGGCGACCCGCCAGGCGGTCGAAGGCCTCACCGGCGTGAAGATCGACCACTTCGCCGAGGTCAACCTGCTGAGCTTCTCCGAGATCAGCAAGGCCGTCGGCGGCGTCGACGTCTGCCTGAAGAAAGCCACCGCGGACAAGAACTCGGGCGCGGACTTCCCGGCCGGCCCGCAGCGCGTCGCGGGCGCGGACGCGCTCGCCTTCGTCCGGCAGCGCGACGGCCTCCCGGGCACCGACTTCGCCCGCGTCCGGCGCCAGCAGGTCTTCCTCGCCGGGCTGGCCCGGCAGGTGCTCTCGGCGGGCACGCTGGCCGATCCGGGCAAGCTGTCCGACCTGATCGAGGCCGTGAAGCGCTCGGTGGTGCTGGACGACTCGTGGAACCTGCTCGACTTCGTCGGGCAGATGCGCGGGGTCAGCGGCGGCGGGATCCAGTTCGCGACGATCCCGGTCGTCAACGTCGACTACCGCTACGACTCGGCCAACCCGCGGGCGACGGCGGTCCAGGTCGACCCGGCCGCGGTGAAGGCCTTCGCGGCGGGCCTGATCGGCAGCGCCGCGCCCACCGCCCCGGGGACGTCGGCGCCGGCCGCGGCGGTCACCGTCGACGTCTCCAACGCGAGCTCGAAGGAAGGCCTCGCGGCCCGCGTGGCGGGCGTCCTGCGCGAGAAGGGGTTCACGGCGAGCCCGGCGGGCAACGCCGCCTCCCGGCGGACGTCGCTGGTGCGGTTCGGTCCCGACCTGGCCGGGCGCGGCGCCGAGGTGGCGAAGGCGCTGGGCGGGCTGACGACGCAGCAGGCGGCGTCGGTGCCGGCCGGCCACATCGAGGTGGTGCTCGGGTCGGTCTACTCCGGTCCCGGCGCGGCCGCGGGCGGCGGCGCGCCCGGCGGTGCCTCGGACGAGCCGATCACGTCGAACGGCGTCGTCTGCGTGGATTGAGCCACCGGTGAATTGATCGACGGCGAAGTACCGTATTTTCCGTCGAATCCCTGAAATACGCGAGGAATTCCCGAGATCACGGTTCGACTGGACCACGGTGGACCAGCCGGGTCAGTGGTCTTGACGCTGCCGCCCTGGTGAGGCAGGGTGCGGTGACCGTCGGCGGACAGGACCTCGTGACGGCGGAAAGCTCACCCGATCGGTGGGTGATCTTGGAAAACCGATGTCAGGGAATACGGAAAGTCCGGAATTTATGCGCAGCAGCGTCGCCCGGGGCGGGTGGATCTTGCCCGTCCTCGCTTCAGCCGTTCTTTGTGCCGGGTGCCAGTCGGCGTCCGCTTCGGTGCACTACCCGGGCGCGATCGACGCCTGCCGGCTGCCCGGGCCGAACGCGGAGCAGCAGCTCGCGCCGGGAACCGTCGAGATCCCGGTCGACTCGGTGAAGGCCGCCGAGTCCAAGGTCATCCCCGACGACCACGCCAGCGAGGGCAACGAGGTCACCACCTGCCGCAAGCTGTACGCGCGCGACCTCGGCGGCGGCAAGCCGAACCTGCAGGACTACCGGGTGATCACGATCGCCGTCGTGCGGTTCACGCAGTCCGATGCGGACGAGGCCGCCGCCAAGGCCAGCCAGCTGATGACCGACGCGCTCGGCGACCACTCGGGCGTCCGGCTCGTCACCGGGGTCGGTGACGAGGCCGGCTTCTCCGAGCAGTGGGCCGCCGTGCGGACCGGGAACGTCGTGCTGGGCCTGGCCATCGCCGACGGCGGGACCGAGGCCGCGCTGATCCCGCCCGCGACGCTGGACAGCGTGCAGGCCGTGGCCACGGACATGACCGGCACCCTGCAGAAGGACTTCCAGGGCTGATCAGGGCCGGGGTTCGAGCCGCACCACGATCGCCTTCGACACCGGCGTGTTCGACTTGTCCGCCACCGAGTCCAGCGGCACCAGCGCGTTCGCCTCCGGGAAGTACGCCGCCGCGCAGCCGCGCGCGGTCGGGTACGCGACGACCCGGAACGCCGGCGCCCGGCGGTCACCGTCCCGCCACTCCGAGACCAGGTCGACCTCGGCGCCGTCGGCCAGGCCGAGCGCCGCGAGGTCGTCCGGGTTGACCAGCACCACGCGGCGGGCGTTCTCGATCCCGCGGTAGCGGTCCGAAAGCCCGTAGATGGTGGTGTTGTACTGGTCGTGGCTGCGCATGGTCTGCAGCAGCAGCCGGCCCTCGGGCGCCTGCGGGTACTCCAGCTCCGAGACGGTGAAGTTGCCCTTGCCGTTGGCGGTCCCGGTGAACTCGCGGGAGTCGCGCGGGGCGTGCGGCAGCACGAAGCCGTCCGGCTCGCGGACGCGGCGGTTGTAGTCCTGGCAGCCCGGCACCACCCGCGAGATCCGGTCGCGGATCAGGTCGTAGTCGGTCTCGAACGTCCGCCACGGCACCGCGTGCCCCGCGCCGAACAGCGTCTCGGCCAGCCGGCAGACGATGGCGACCTCCGACAGCAGGTGCTCGCTCGCCGGCTTGAGACGCCCGCGGGAGGTGTGCACTTGCGACATCGAGTCCTCGACCGTGACGAACTGCTCGCCGCTCGCCTGGACGTCCCGCTCGGTGCGGCCGAGCGTCGGCAGGATCAGCGCGGTACGGCCGTGGACGACGTGGGACCGGTTCAGCTTCGTCGAGACGTGCACGGTGAGCGCGCACGACCGCAGGGCCTTCTCGGTCAGTTCCGAGTCCGGCGTCGCGGAGGCGAAGTTGCCGCCGACGGCGAAGAACACCTTGCCGCGGCCGTCGCGCATCGCCCGGATCGCGTCGACGGTGTCGTAGCCGTGCTCGCGCGGGACCTCGATGCCGAACTCGCCGGCCAGGGCGTCCATGAAGGACTGCGGCATCTTCTCCCAGATGCCCATCGTCCGGTCGCCCTGGACGTTCGAGTGCCCGCGCACCGGGCACAGGCCGGCGCCGGGCTTGCCGATCATCCCGCGCATCAGGGCGAGGTTCGCGATCTCGGAGATCGTCGGCACCGCGTGCTTGTGCTGCGTCAGGCCCATCGCCCAGCAGTAGATGGTGCGCTCGGAGGAGGCGATCATCCGGGCGACGCGCTCGATCTGCGCGCGGGGGAGGCCGGTCGCGCGTTCGATCTCCGGCCAGTCGATCTCCCGCAGGTGCTTGGCGTAGTCGTCGAAGCCCTCGGTGACCCGGTCGACGAACTCGCGGTCGACGATCGCGCCGGGCGCCTCGGCGTCCCAGGCCAGCAGCAGGTGCCCGACGGCCTGGAACAGCGCGAGGTCGCCGCCGAGGCGGACCTGGGCGAACTCGTCGGCCAGCGGCGTGCCCTTGCCGACGACGCCGCGGACGTTCTGCGGGTTCTTGAACCGCATCAGCCCGGCCTCGGGCAGCGGGTTCACGGCGATGATCTTCGCGCCGTTGCCCTTGGCCTCCTCGAGCGCCGAGAGCATCCGCGGGTGGTTGGTGCCCGGGTTCTGCCCGACGACGACGATCAGGTCGGCCTTGTGGATGTCGGCCAGGCTCACCGAGCCCTTGCCGACGCCGGTGGTGGCCGACAGCGCCGCGCCCGAGGACTCGTGGCACATGTTGGAGCAGTCGGGGAGGTTGTTGGTGCCGAAGGAACGCACCAGCAGCTGGTAGAGGAACGCGGCCTCGTTGCTGGTGCGGCCGGAGGTGTAGAAAATCGCCTCGTTCGGGTCGGTCAGCGCCTTGAGCTCGCCCGCGACCAGCTCGAACGCGACGTCCCAGGAGATCGGCTCGTAGTGCGTTGCGCCGGCGCGCAGCACGAACGGCTCGGTGATCCGGCCCTGCTGGCCCAGCCAGTAGTCGGTCTTGGTCGCCAGCTCGCCGATCGGGTGCCGCGCGAAGAACTCGCGGTCCACCCGCCGTTTCGTGGCTTCCTCGGCGACGGCCTTGGCGCCGTTCTCGCAGAACTCGGCCAGCTTGCGCTTCTCGCCGTCGACCTCGCGCGGTTCCGGCCACGCGCAGCCCGGGCAGTCGAAACCTTCCCGCTGGTTCAGCAGCCGCAGCGCCTTGATCGTCCGGCCGGTGCCCATCTGCTCGACGCTGCGCGCGAGCGACACGGCGACACCGGGTATCCCGGCCGCCCAGCCCTTCGGCTTGCCCACCTCGAGGCGGGTTTCGTCCACGTCCTGCGCCGGCGCTTCACGGGTCATGCACCCATCGTGCGCCTCGATGATCGCGCGCGCTAACAGGGGTCAGCGTTCGGCTGCCCGCAGCCCGCGGTCGGCGACGGTGACCACCAGCAGCAGCGCGCTGATGACGACCAGCGCGACGGCCAGCCGGTGCAGGCCGGCCGAGTCCGCGTGCGGGCCATAGCAGAGCGCGATGAGCGTCGAGGCCACGATCGCGCCGAGGTACTGGGCCGTGCGGAACAACCCGCTCGCGGTGCCCATCTGCTCGGCGGGTGCCTCGCGGTAGAGCGTCGTCTGGTTCGCGACGCTGGTCAGGCCCTGGGCGAGGCCGAACAGCGCGGCCAGGGCGAGCAGCGCGCCGACCCAGGTGCCGTCGTGGACGAGCAGCAGCAGTGCCGAGCCGCCGGCCAGGGCCACCGCGACGGTGACCAGCCGCGCCTTGATGCCGGACGCGCGCCCGGAGAACGCCGCGGCGCAGACGGCGGTGCCCGACATCGGCAGCAGCATCAGCCCGGCGGCCTCCTCCGACAGCTGCCGGGCGGTCTCCAGCCACTGGACGTACCCGAACATGATCGCGTAGATGGCCATGAAGCTCAGCGCCTGCCGCAGGTACGTCCGCAGGATCGCGCTGTTGGCGGCGAGCATCCGCAGGTCGAGGAACGGCGTGTCGCGCCGGAGCTCGACCAGCGTGAAGGCGGTCCCGAAGGCGGCGACGACGGCGAGCAGCCAGACCTCGGCGCCCGGGTCCATCAGGAAGAACAGGAGGGCGAGCAGGGTCGCGGAGAACAGCGCGATGCCGAGCACGTCGATCCGGGTGGCCGTGCGCTCGCCGAGGTCGTCCTTCGGCACCCACACCCACGCCAGCACCAGCGACAACCCGGCCAGCGGGATGTTCACGGCGAAGATCGCCGGCCAGCCGAAGAGCCCGATCAGCACCCCGCCGAGCGTCGGGCCGATCACCATCACCGTCTGCGCGGACATCGACAGCACCGACAGCACCCGGGCGGGGACGCCCTGGCCGCTCGCTTCGGCGTGGTGGCGCAACACGGCCATCGCGGCCGGGAACCCGGCGCACGTGCCCAGGCCGAGGACCACGCGCACGCCGGTCAGCCAGCCGACGGAGATCGGCATCAGGCCCGCGATCCCGGCGACGATCACCAGGGTCGCGCCGCCGAGCAGGACGCGGCGGGCGCCGTGCTGGTCGACCAGCAGGCCGACCACCGGCTGCCCGACCGCGGTGGCCAGGTAGAGCGCGGAGATCAGCCAGGCGGTCTGGCCGGGGCCGGCGCCGAAGCTCTGGCCGATCGGCACGAGCGCGACGGCGATGAGCGTGGAGTTGATCGGGTTGAGCACCGCGCCGGCCACCAGCGGGGTGACCAGGCGGGCGCCGAACTTGGCGGGGGCGGTGACGGTGCTCGTGAGGAACTCCTTCAGTGTTCGGCGACGCGCTGCAACAGCGGCAGGGCGCGCGTGATGACGTCGAGCTCGGCGGGGGACAGTTCGTCCAGCAGGGCCTGGGCCAGCCACTCGTCGCGGTGCTGCTGGATGCCGCGCACGGTGTCGCGCCCGGCGTCGGACAGGCCGATCACCACCCGCCGCCGGTCGCCCGGATCGGGTGCGCGGGTGAGGTAGCCGAGCTCGTCGAGGACGCCGAGGGTGGCGGCCATCGACTGCTGCCGCACGTGCTCGGCGGCGGCGAGCTCGCCCTGCGTGGCCGGACCCTCGCGGAGGAGCCGGTGGAGCACCGCGGACTGCGACGGGGTCAGGACCCCGGCGTTGTCGACGTGGCGGAGCCGCCGGTGCAGCTGCCCGACGACCCCGCGGATCCAGCCCGCGCTCTCGGCGACGTGCGGAGGTACTTCGCCCATGTACACAGTTTAACTGTGCAGTCCGGACTGTGCATCTCGGCTCGGTTCAGCCGGGGCAGCCGTCGATGGTCGGGACCGGGTACTTCGGGTCGTAGTAGCCGGGCGCGTCCTGGTGGCCGGACGCGGGAACGGGCGACCGCGGGTTCGCGTAGCCGGGCGCCAGGTAGCCCTCCTCGGCGGCGGCGCAGCCCACCGACGAGTACGCGATGGAGGCGCTGTCGAGCCATAGCCCCCGACTGCTCTTCTCGAACGACGAACCGCTCCGGACGACGTACGTCTCGTCACGGCGTTCGAACGTGACGATCTCGGCGGGGCTCCTGAGCTCCTTGGGGTGGGCGTGGTCGAAGGCGTAGGCGATCGTGTACTTCGCCTCGACGACCAGCTCACCGGGCTTGGCGCCGGCGCGCGCGGCGAGCGTGCCGAAGGTGCGGGGGCCCGCGTCGAGCAGGTGGTACCCGTCGGCGATCTCGGTGAGGTACGCCGCGAAGCCGCCCTTGTCCTTGTCCGGCTTCTTGGCCAGTTCCGGGAGGATCTGGTCCCGGTCGTCCGGGGCGAACAAGGCCGCGTACGCCTTGCCGTCGTGCTTGGTCAGGACCGCCGGGTCGAGGTGCGCGGCGGTGATGACCCCCTTGACCTGCCCGTAGGCCGCGGTGACCGCGTCGGCCTTGAAGGCGTCGACGGCGGCCGCGGCGGGGGACGTGATGCCGTCCACACCCTTGGGCCAGACGTCGGCGGGGGTGTGCGCGTACGGCCGGGCCAGGTCGACCGGGGCGACGTCCGGCACCGACGTCGGGTCCGGCGGTCCGGCCTCGTGGGCGGGCCGGCGGCCGATCAGCACGATGGCCGTGGTGGTCACGGCGAGGACGAGCAGGAAGACGGCGAAGACCCACCAGCGGCGGCGTGGGCCGCGCGAGGCGCGTTTCTGCTGCTTGCGGAACTGCTTGCGGTCTTTCTTCGCGCCCAGCCACGCGTCGGTCTGCGCGTGCTTGCGCCAGTCCGGGTCCATCAGATCCGGGTGCGATTCGAGCAGGTTGTCCTCGCCCACGTGCGTCCCCCCAAGGCCGACGTCTGATCATCGACGCCGGGGGACGGGTGTTACCCGAAATACGCGAATTCGTTGACGCCGACGCCCTGCAGCTGGTGCACGATGATCGCCGCGGCGACCAGCCCGACCACGATGAGCAGGGCGAGCACGCCCGGCCAGCGGCTCTGCCCCGGCTGCTGGTACCCGCCCGCCCGGCGCTCGCGCTTGCGGCGCTTCTTGAGGTCCTTCTTCGCGCCCAGCCAGGCGTCCCGGGCGGCGTACTTCTGCCAGTCCGGGTTCATCAGGTCCGGGTGCGTCTCGAGGCGCCGGTCGTCCGGATCCTGCGGCTGCTGAGGCTCTGCCATCCCGAGTGCCTTCCCCCTGGGTGACCCGCCGTGACGGGTTCGTAGACTTGTCCATTGTGACCGAGAACGCTCCGCAGCAGACCACCGACCTTCCGGGTGCCTGGGACCCGGCCGCCGAGGAAGCACCGATGTACGACCGCTGGGTAGCGGCCGGGTACTTCACGGCCGACGCCTCGTCGGGGAAGCCGCCGTTCTCGATCGTACTGCCGCCGCCGAACGTAACCGGTTCGCTGCACATGGGCCACGCCCTCAACCACACGTTGATGGACGCGATGAGCCGCCGCCGCCGGATGCAGGGCTACGAGGTGCTGTGGCTGCCGGGCATGGACCACGCCGGCATCGCGACGCAGAACGTCGTCGAGCGCCAGCTGGCCGGCGAGGGCCTCTCCCGCCACGACCTGGGCCGCGAGAGGTTCGTCGAGCGCGTCTGGGAGTGGAAGGCCGAGTACGGCGGCAAGATCCTCGGCCAGATGAAGCGCCTCGGCGACGGCGTCGACTGGTCGCGCGAGCGCTTCACCATGGACGAGAACCTGTCGAAGGCCGTCCAGACGGTGTTCAAGAACTTCTTCGACGAGGGCCTGATCTACCGGGCCGAGCGGATCATCAACTGGTGCCCGCGCTGCCAGACGGCGCTGTCGGACATCGAGGTCGACCACAACGACGACGACGGCGAACTCGTGTCGATCCGCTACGGCGACGGCGACAACGCGATCGTGGTCGCGACCACCCGCGCGGAGACGATGCTGGGCGACACCGCGGTCGCCGTCCACCCGGACGACGAGCGGTACGCGCACCTGGTGGGCACCGAGGTCGAGCTGCCGCTGACCGGCCGCCGCATCCCGATCGTGGCCGACAAGCACGTCGACCCGGAGTTCGGCACGGGTGCGGTGAAGGTCACCCCGGCGCACGACCCGAACGACTTCGAGATCGGCCGCCGGCACGACCTGCCGATGCTGACGATCATGAACGAGCGCGCGGAGATCACCGCGCCCGGGCCGTTCGAGGGCCTCGACCGCTTCGAGGCGCGCCCGGCGGTCGTCGCCGCGCTGCGGGAGGCCGGCCGGATCGTCGCGGAGAAGCGGCCGTACGTGCACGCGGTCGGGCACTGCTCGCGGTGCGACACGGTGGTCGAGCCGCGGCTGTCGCTGCAGTGGTGGGTCAAGGTCGAGGAGCTGGCCAAGCTGGCGGGCGACGCGGTCCGCGACGGCCGCACCAAGATCCACCCGCCGGAGCTGGGCAAGCGCTACTTCGACTGGGTCGACAACATGCACGACTGGACGATTTCGCGCCAGCTGTGGTGGGGCCACCGCATCCCGGTGTACTACGGGCCGGACGGCGAGGTCGTGTGCGTGGGCCCGGACGAGCAGCCGCCGACCGGGGAGGGCTGGACGCAGGACCCGGACGTGCTCGACACGTGGTTCTCGTCGGGCCTGTGGCCGATGTCGACGCTGGGCTGGCCGTCTTCTTCGGAAGACCTGGCCAAGTTCTACCCGACGAGCGTGCTGTCGACGGGCTACGACATCCTGTTCTTCTGGGTGGTCCGGATGATGATGTTCGGCGTGCACCAGATGCAGGGTGCGCAGCCGTTCGACCACGTGTACCTGCACGGCCTGATCCGCGACGCGCAGGGCAAGAAGATGTCGAAGTCGCGCGGGAACGTGATCGACCCCCTGGAGTGGATGGACGCGTACGGCGCGGACGCCACCAGGTTCACCCTGGCCCGCGGCGCGAACCCGGGCGCGGACATGGCCCTGGCCGACGAGTGGGCGGCGGGCTCCCGCAACTTCTGCACGAAGCTGTGGAACGCGACGAAGTTCGCGATGATGAACGGCGCTTCGGTCGCTTCGCCGTTGCCTGCCGCCGCCGACCTGACGGAGGCGGACCGCTGGATCCTGGGCCGCCTGGCCGCGCTGGTGTCCGAAGTGGACGGCCTGTTCGAGGACTTCCAGTTCGCCAAGGTGGCGGGTGCGCTCTACCAGTTCACCTGGAACGAGCTGTGCGACTGGTACCTGGAGCTGGCGAAGGTCCAGCTGTACCAAGGAGACTCCGCCCGCGTTTCCGCAACCCGCGCTGTGCTCGGGCATGTGCTGGACACGGTGCTCAGGTTGCTGCACCCGTTCATCCCGTTCATCACGGAGAAGCTTTGGACGGCGCTGACCGGCGGAGAGTCGCTGGTCGTTGCTCCGTGGCCGTCCGCTTCGTCGGGTTACGCCGACGCGGTGGCCGACGCGCGGATCGCGGACGTCCAGAAGCTGGTGACGGAGATCCGCCGCTTCCGGGCGGACCAGGGCCTGAAGCCGGGCCAGAAGGTGGCGGCCCGCTTGGCGGGTTACGAGGGCGGCCACGAACCGGCGATCCGTTCGCTGGTCCGCCTGACCGAGCCGTCTCCCGAGTTCGCGGCGAGCGCCTCCCTGGAGGTGGCCCTGGCGGCCGGCGTGGTGACGGTGGAGCTGGACCTGTCGGGAACGGTCGACGTGGCAGCCGAGCGCAAGCGTCTCCAGAAGGACCTCGCGGCGGCGGAGAAAGAGCTGTCGCAGACGGAGGCGAAGCTGGGTAACGAGGCGTTCATCGCCAAGGCCCCGGAGCAGGTGGTGGCCAAGATCAAGACCCGCAAGGAGACGGCGGCGGCGGACATCGACCGCATTACGGCCCGGTTGGCGGCTCTTCCGGCTTCCTGAGGTTGTGCACAGAGCCCGGCGCTCCTTCGCGGATTGCCGGGCTTTGTCGTGCCCCGGAGTGGGAAGCTGACCGGAATTGGTTCCTGGGGACTCCGAGCTGCGCGAGAAGCAGTATCGGTGCCCGATCCCCGGCTGCAGGCAGAAGTCCGGCTCGTTCAGCCGGCCTGATTGCCCCGATCACGGTGTGCCGATGGAGCCGGTCAAAGGGCGGTAGGCGCGCAGTCAGCCCGAGGTTGACGAAGATCAGCGTGCAGTACATGTCCAGCGGGGTGCGGAACTGGTCGTGGTGGAGCCTGAGCCGAGCTGAATCGCATCGCCGCGGTGGCTTGCTTGATCCTCGACAGCTTGCCGACCGCTTCGGGCGGAAGGAGGCTCAGCTGGTCGAGCACCTTGCCGATGAACTGGGACAACCCCTCGGGCGGCTTCCGCTCCCTCTCGGCGGGCTTGCTGCCCGGCTCGGCGTCGGCCACCAGAACATGATGGCCCATCGGCGACCCCGAGTCCGCGCAACGCGCCGCAACGACTGCTCAGCCGGCTTCGGTCGCCCGTGCGGCTTCGATCAGCGCCACCACCTCAGGCGTCACCCGCCGCTCCGACGGCGTCGCCAGGTACGTCGGCATCCGCGGGACCGGGTCCCGAAGCGGCCGGAACACCACGCCCGGCACCGGCAGCAGATTCGCGTGTGCCCGGTAGAAGACCGTCCAGTGTGGACGCCCGAACCCCAGCGTCCCCAACGTGTCCTGCGCCGTCGTGAAGTCCGGCCCCGGCAACGGCTCGAACCCCGCCTCCCGGCAACACGAAACGATCAGGTCGTACAACGGCTGATTCCGCGAAGGCGGGCTCAACCGCACAGGAAGTGAAGCCAATGACGCAAACGAAACGACCGGCGAAGAAGCCAGCGGGTGCGAGACCGGCAGGGCCACCAGCACCTCGTCCATCCACAAAGGAGTGAAGTCCAGTCCCGAAGAAGGCCAGGAACCCCGCACGATGGTCGCATCCAGCGACCCGTCCCGAACGCGCTCCAACCGCTGAAGGGTCGGCGCGTGCACCAGTTCCAGCGAAGCCGACGGAGCGAGCCGCGCGAAAGCGCCCAGCAGGCCGTCCAGCCGGTCGCCCAAACCCTCGCTCGTGCCGAGCCGCAACAGCCGGATGTCCCGGAACGACGCGACCGCGTCCTCCGCTCGGAGAGCCGCCGCCAGCACCGCCCGCGCCTCCGGCAAGAACCGCTGTCCCGCCTCCGTGAGCACCACCGAACGCGTCGTCCGCGCCAGCAACGACACGCCCAGCGCTCGCTCCAGCCGCCGGATCTGCTGGCTCACCGCCGGCTGGACGATGTGCAGGCGCTCCGCCGCGCGGCCGAAGTGCAGCTCCTCCGCCACCGTCACGAAGTACCTCAGCTGCCGCAGCTCCACCGGGACCCCATTCATCAGCCTTCGTGATGAGTGTACGAGCGACTTGGCCATCGAACCGCCCGCGTCCGCGGGGCAGGCTCGGCGCATGCCCGAACTGGAAGTCAACGGAACCCGCCTCCACTACGAAGACGCCGGCGCCGGCCCCGCGCTGCTGCTCCTGCACGGCTGGGGCACCAGCGGCCGCGTCTGGTCCTCGTGCCTGCCCGATCTCGTGCGCGATCACCGCGTCATCACGCTCGACTGGCGCGGGTGCGGCCGCTCGGACCACCCCACGGACGGCAACACCATCGCCGGGATCGTCGCCGACCTCGCCCGGCTTATCCAGACGCTGAAGATCAAGCCCACCGTCGTCGGGTCGAGCATCGGCGGCGTCTTCGCCACCGAGCTGGCGCTCGCCCGGCCGGACCTCGTCGAGCACGTCGTCGCCGTCGACAGTCCCGGGTACTGGCCGAGCACCGGCATGCTCGACCAGGTCCGCGACCTGCGCATACAGCTCGTCGACGACCGGGCCGGCACCCTCGAAGGCTGGGTGCCGGGCTGGTTCGCCCCCGGTGCCGCGCGCGGGCTCGTCGACTGGACCGTCCGCCAGCTGCTCGACTCCGGCCCCTACATCGACGAACTCTTCACCGAGTGCACCACCTACGACCCGCGGCCGCGGCTGAAGGACCTGAAGACTCCGATCACCTACCTGCACGGCGAGCTCGACGCGCAGATCCCGCTCGAAGTGCCGCGCAGCTGCGCCGCGGAGACGCCCGGCGCCCGCGTGCACGTGCTCGCCGGCTGCGGGCACGTGCCGCACCAGGAAAACCCGCGCGCGTTCACCGCCGCCCTCCGAGAGATCGCCTGAACGATGCCGAAAGTGACCCTCGGAGACGCCGTCGTCCACTACGACCGGACCGGCGACGGCCCCGCTCTGCTCCTGCTGCACGGCACCGCCGCGTCCCGCGAACAATGGGGACCGCTGACCGGGCGAGCCGACGGCTTCACCGTCCTCGCGCCCGACTTCCCCGGCTCCGGCCTGACCACCGACGGCGGTGGCCCGATCACCGTCGAAGCCCTCGCCGCCCAGGCCGCCGCCGTCCTGGACGACGCCGGCTTCGAAACCGCCCACGTCGTCGGGCACTCGCTCGGCGCGGTCGTGGCCGCGCACCTGGCCGGCACCCGCCCGGACCGCGTCCGGACCGCCGTCCTGCACGCCGCCTGGCCCGCCACCGACGTCCGGCAGGACGCCGAGTTCCGCTATTGGCTGGACCTGCTCGGCACCGGGACCTTCGCCCAGATGCTCCCGCTGATGGCCTTCGGGCCGCGCTACTGGGAACAGGCCACCGCGGAGAGCAACGAACAGCTCGTCAAGACCCTGGAAACGGTGATCCAGCCGGGCGCGGACCGCCAGATCGAGGCCGACCGCGCCGTCGACCTGCGGGCGGTGCTCCCCGGCATCACCGCGCCGGTGCTGGTGCTGGGCAGCGCGCACGACCGGATCGTCCCGGCGGACCAGCAGCGCGAGCTGGTCGCCGCGATCCCGGACGCGCGCGCCGCCGAGATCGACGCGGGGCACGGTGCCCCGGCCGAGCTGCCGGACGAGTTCGCCCGGCTCGTGCTGGACTTCGTCAGGTCAGTGCCTTGAGCACCACCGCGGCCACGCCGGCCATCCCGGCCTTGACCGGGTGGTAGGCCGCCGCCTCGAGGACGTTCTGGTGCTGGCCGTTGATCCACGCCGCGCCGCCGCGGGCACAGGCGTCGTGGCCGCGTGACGGGCCGAACGTGTCGACGAACTCCGCCTTGCCGTCGGCGTCCACGGCGTCGGAGAGCGTCAGGTTCAGGTTCTCCTCGACACCGTTCAGCCACGCGTAGTCGCCGTCGGCGAAGGGCAGCACGTCCGGGCAGTAGCCCTGCTCGGGCAGGATCCGCGGGTAGCCGATCACCAGCACCCGGGCGCGGGGCGCGCGTTCGTGGATCGCCGCGAGCGCCGCCTCGACCCGCGGCCCGATGTTGTCGATCGTCGTCGGCACCGAGCCGCCGAAACGCTCTTCGCAGGGGTTGCCCGTCGGGTTGCCGGCCCGCAGGCCCGGGCACGTCGAAGTCAGGGTGCCGAACACGGCGTAGTCGTTGCCGCCGATGCCGAGGGTGACGAGGTCGGTGTCGAACCGGAGGGCGTCCAGCTGCGGGGCGTTGGTGCCGCCGGCGGGCACGCTCTGCGGCCGCGTCAGGTTCGTGGTGTCCGCGCCGGCGCAGCTGACGTCGGTGAACCGGCCGGGGTGCAGCGCCGCGGCCACCACCGACGGGTAGTTCGCCGTCGACCGCGCGCAGCCGATCGGGTCGAGCCGCTGGACCGGGATGTACGGCCCGGAGGTGAAGGAGTCGCCGAGGGCGACGTAGCTGCCGATGGGCGCCGCGGCGGCGGTGCCGGCCGACGCCGGCAGCAGGACGGCTGCCGAGACGACCGCGGTGAGCAGCCGGGTGATGCGCATGAAGACCCCGTTCTCGCTGGTGGAACTGCTGCCACCAGATCTAGCGAGTACCGGCGGCCGACGGGGAAGAACTTCACCCGCCGATCGGGTCACCGTCGCCGTGCTCACGGTAAGTGATCAAGGTGCGCCAGAAGAGCAACGGCCGGACGGTGCTCCCGGGCAGCAGCCGGGCCGACTCGCGGCGCAGCTCGGCCAGCGTCGGGTAGTCGTCGACGACCGGAGCCGTCGGGCCCTCTTCGGGGCCGCCGTTCAGCCGCTCGCCGGCGTAGACGACCAGCCGCGCGAGCGCGTTGACCGGGACTGCCGCGATCGCCTTCGCCCAGTCCGCGGGTGTGCTCGGTTTCGCCAGGCCGAGCACCACGAGCACGCCGCCCGGCACCAGCGCGCGGCGCAGCTTGGCGACCGTCTCGAACGGCATGTGGTGCAGCGACGCCAGGCACGAGATGTAGTCGTAGTGCCCCTCGGGCAGCGGGTCGGTGGTGACGTCGGCCTGCCGGTAGACGATCTCGCCGGGCCCCGGCGATCCCAGCCCGGCCGCCGCCTCGACCATCGCCGCCGAGACGTCGACGGCCTCCACCGCCATGCCGGTCGCGGCCAGCCGCCGGGCGAACCGGCCGGTGCCGCACCCGACGTCCAGCGCGATCCCCGGACCCGGCGGCAGCAGGTCCAGCAGCAGCGGGTGGTAGTGGTCGTTGTGGTTGAACGGCATGCGTCGAGAGTGCCATCCGGCACGCACGTAGACTCGCAAGGCAAGTGCGAAACCCCAGGCCGGAGGAGATTCAGTGCCGCAGGATGAGACAGGTCGCAAGCCGGACCTGTCGGATCTGGACAGCTTCGCGGGCGTCGACGAACTGGGGACGTCGGGGTACGAGGAGTCCGACGACCACGACCCGGAACTGGACGTCCGCGACACCGCCTTCGAAGCCGGCGGCGGCTCGCGCGGCGGGATCGGCGGGGTCGGCCAGCTGGGGGACAACCTCGCCACCGGCCCGGTGCCCGACCTGAGCGTGCCCGAGGACGCCGAGCTGCACGAGCTCGACGACCAGGGCGAGCAGGTCGATTACGGCGATCCGAACGGCCCCGAGGCGCGGCGTGAGCTGATGGCCGTCGAGGCCGAGCTGAACCAGCGCTGGCCGGAGACGAAGATCGAGCCGTCGCTGACCCGCATTTCGGCGCTGACGCAGCTGCTGGGCGAGCCGAACCGCGGCTACCCGGTCCTGCACGTGGCCGGCACGAACGGCAAGGGCTCCACGGCCCGGATGATCGACGCGCTGCTGACCCGGATGGGCCTGCGCGTCGGCCGCTACACGAGCCCGCACCTGCAGCTGGTCACCGAGCGGATCGCGCTCGACGGCCGGCCGATCTCCGCCGCGCGCTACGCCGAGCTGTGGAACGACATCGCGCCGTACGTGTCCATGGTGGACGGTGCCTCCGCGGACGGCGTCGAGATGAGCAAGTTCGAGATCCTCACCGGGATGGCGTTCGCCGCGTTCGCCGACGCGCCGGTGGAGGCCGCGGTCCTCGAAGCGGGCCTCGGCGGTGCCTGGGACGCCACCAACGTCGCGGACGCCGACGTCGCCGTGATCACCCCGATCGGCCTCGACCACGTCGAGTACCTGGGGCCCGACGCGGTGAGCGCGGCGCGCGAGAAGGCGGGCATCATCAAGCCCGGCTCGGTCGCGGTGATCGCCGAGCAGGACCCCGAGGTGCTGAAGGTGCTGCTGGAGCGCGCGGTCGAGGTCGACGCCGCGGTCGCGCGCGCGGGCAGCGAGTTCGGCGTGCTCGAAAAGGAGGTCGCCGTCGGCGGGCAGCTGCTGAAGCTGCAGGGTCTCGGCGGGGTGTACGACCAGATCTTCCTGCCGCTGCACGGCGCCCACCAGGCCGCGAACGCCGCGCTGGCACTGGCCGCGGTCGAGGCGTTCTTCGGTGCGGGCAAGGACAAGCAGCTGGTCGTCGAGGCGGTGCGCGAGGCGTTCGCGGAGGTCGAGACCCCGGGCCGGCTCGAGCGCGTCCGCTCGGCCCCGACGGTCCTGCTCGACGCGGCGCACAACCCGCACGGAGCCCGCGCCCTCGCCACGACGGTGTCCGAGGAGTTCGCGTTCCGCCGCCTGGTCGCGGTGGTCGGCGTGATGGCCGAGAAGGACGCCCACGGCATCCTCGACGCGCTGGAGCCGGTGGTGTCGGACATTGTGGTGACGCGCAATTCGTCGCCCCGCTCGATGCCGCTGGAGGAGCTGAACGACCTGGCGATCTCGGTGTTCGGCGAGGACCGCGTCGTCGCCGAAACCGACCTGGAGACGGCGATCGAGACCGCGATCGCGCTCGTGGAGACCAACGACGACCCGGAGGAACCCCTGGCGGGCGGCGGCGTGCTGGTGACGGGCTCGGTGGTCACCGCGGGCGAGGCGCGCACGCTGTTCGGGAAGGAGCCGGCGTGACCACGTCGTCGCAGCCGTCGTCGCAGGAGGCGCCGAAGCCGAAGGACCCGATGAAGGGCTTCCGCGGCGTGATGTCGGGAACGCTGATCATGGAGGCGATCACGGTCGCCCTCGCGCTGCCGGTGGTCAACAAGCTGGGCGGCGGGATCTCCACGGGCACGGGCTGGACGGTCATCGCGGTGGCGGTGCTGCTGATCGTGACGTGCGGCTTCGTGAAGCGCGCATGGGCGGTGCCGGTGATCCTGGTGTTGCAGGTGGTGCTGATCGCGCTGGTGTTCTGGCTGCCGGCGATCGCGGTGCTGGGCGTGATCTTCCTGGCGGTCTGGCTCTGGCTGCTGTGGCTGCGCCGCGACGTCGCCCGGCGGATGGCGGCCGGGACGCTGGCCAGCCAGCAGCCCCAGCCGTGACGCATCACGTGTGCGGTGCCTCTTGGCAGGCCCGGACCTCGGTGATCAGCGTGTCGAGCGCGTCCAACGCATCCGCCGGCACGTCGAGGCGGTAGATCCGGTGCGGACCGGACCGGCTCACCGCCAGCAGCCGGGCGTCGAGCAGGATGCGCAGGTGCCGGGACACCGTCGACTGCGGCAGCCCCAGCGCCTCCTGCACCTCCCCGACCGTCGCGGAGCCGCCGCGTTCGAGGAACACGCCGATGATCTGCACGCGGGTCGCTTCGCCGAGGGCCCGCAGCACCGGCAATGCCGTGGTGAGCGCGTCCTGGATCACGCCGGCACCCGCTCCAGCAGCGCTTCCAGCTCGCCGGTCGGCACGCCGTGCCGCCGGCCGAGTTCGACCCAGTCGTGCAGCATGCGGACGGTCTGCGCGCCGTGCCCGCCGAAGTGGTCGCGGAGGTACTGCGGCACGTCGAACGGGGCCAGCCGGGGGAGCACCGTCAGCGCCGCGAGCACGGCCTTCGCGCGGACCGGCCGCACGCCCGGGCCGCCGTAGCCGGCCGCGACCGCGGCACGTGCCTGCGTCGCCGCCGCCGCGAGGTGGCCGGCTGATCGGCGGGCGGCCGCGAGGTCGAAGCCCGCGGAGTGCAACCCGGCCACGACGGGCATCGTCGCCGCGGCGGACAGCAACGGTGCCGCGAGGGGTGCGGTCCGCGGCCGGGCGAACAACGACCCGAGCAACGCCGATGCCGGACCGGCGACCGTGAACCGCGCCCGCGGCCACAACCACGTCGGATCGGCGCCGCCGGCGAAGAACCCGGGCACCACCAGGCCCCACGGCCGGCCGGCCGCCAGTTCGCGGAGCAGCTCGACCTCCGACGGCACCTGCGTGACCGCTGAGACGACCGCCGCACCCGCGAGCAGTTCGGCGACGCCGGGTGACGCGGGTGAAGCCGTGCTGATCACCACGTCCCAGCCCGACGGCCGCTCGCCGGCCGACACGAGCTCAACGGTCCGGCGCGCGGTGCCCCGCCGGCGGGTCTCCACCAGCAGGGAATCCGCCGTCCGCTCGCGCACTGCCAACCCCACCGGATGGGTCAGCGACGTCGCCAGCACCCGGGCCACCGGGCCTTGCCCCACCACGAGAACACGCATGCCGAGCACTATATCCGCATATCCGGATATAGGTAATCCCCCTGCTCGATGTCGTCGAGCAGTCCGGGTTGCTCCGGTGGCCAGCCGAGGAGTTCGCTGGAGACCGGGCTGTCGAAGCTGTAGGCCACGGCCATGAACGGGCTCGCGTAGTGCCCGGCGGCCTCGTCCGGGGTGAGCGAGACGACGGGCAGGTCCAGGCCGCGCCCGATCGTCTCGGCGATGCTCCGGAGCGGGACGTTCTCCGCGGCCCCGTGCAGCACGCTGCCGGCCGGCGCTGCGCCGAGCGAGGTCAGCCGGGCGGCGGTCGCGTCCGAGCGCGCCAGGCCGGTGACGGTGTGGCCGGCGACAGTGACTGACGCTACGAGCGTCCCGCGGAGTGTCAGTCGCTGTCGCTACCGGTGAGCTGACGCAGTGCCCCGCAGCGGAGAAGAAGCGCGCCGCCGCCTCCAGCAGGCGGCCCTGGAGCTGTACGCGGAACGCGGCTTCGACCGGACCGCGACGGCCGAGATCGCGGCGAGGGCCGGGGCCACCGAGCGCACGTTCTTCCGGCATTTCCCGGACAAGCGCGAAGTGCTGTTCGACGGCGAAGAAGCCCTGCGCGCGCAGCTGATCCAGTCGGTGTCCGACGCGCCCGAAGGGCTGCCGCCGCTCGAAGTCCTCCGCCGCGCCTTCCGGAAGGCGGGCCGGATCCTGGAGGCGAACCGCCCCTTCGCCGAACCCCGGCTGGCGGTCATCGCCGCAATGCCGGCGCTGCGCGAGCGCGACCTGGCCAAGGCCGCGGCGATGGCCGACGCCCTCGCCGACGCGCTGCGCGATCGGGGTGTCGGCGACCGGCTGGCCGCGCTGGCCACCCAGGTCGGCTGGGGCGCGTTCCACCTCGCGGCGGGCGCCTGGATCCGGGAGTCCGCCCGCAGCCTGGACGAACACCTCGACGAGGCATACGCGGACTTGCGGACACTGGCGGCGGAGACGGACGGCTGAACGCCCGCCTCCGCCGCGGACTCAGCGCAGCACCACCACCCGCAGCGCCGGCGAGCGCAAGATGTCGGTCTCGCAGAATCGCTCCTTCACCCACTCGCCGCGGCTGTACAACTTCGTCTGGTCACTGAAGTAAGGCGACTTCGGGTTCGCCGACTGCGAGTACGTCAGCAGCGTCGAGGAGTCCGGGCACCCGCGTCCGCTGAACCCGACCACCTGGATGTAGCTGGACCCGTGTGCGACCTCGGTGTTGCCGCGGGCCGGGTCCCACACCGTCGTCATCACGTTCAGCACGCCCAGGAAGCCCTGCGCGCCGTGGATCGGGATGCGGTCGCCGTTTCGCGTGACGGCTTGGCCGTCGCGCAGGCGCGTGTCCGGGGCCAAGCCCGCCGTGCGCAGCTCCACGAGGGCGTCGCCGAATGCCTTCCGGACGTCCGCGTTGCCGACGTTGAGCGTGTGCGGCGTGGTCAGCGGGGCCTTCGGGTCGAACGGCACGGAGAACCGGTCGACGTTGGCGAGCCGGGTGGCGAACCGTTGGAACAGCAGGGAACCACGGCTGTCCGACGAGTACGTGTGGTCCCAGCTCGCCAGCGCCGTGCACGCCGGCCCGACCGGGACCGGGCCGGACGACGACGGCGCCAGTCCGCCCGGGAACGACGCGCACAGCTTCGCCAGGTCCGCCGCCGCCAGGTCGGCGAACAGGCTGTGGTCGGCGAAGAGCATCTTCTTCATCGAGTCCGTGGTGAACTTGCTCGCCTCGGCCGTCAGCAGCGCTTCCCGGGTGCGCGGCGAACGCTCGGTGTCCTGGTCGCTGACGATCCGCGGGAACCCGGTGAGCGGCGCCCGGGCGTTCGCGAGCCACGCGCTGTCGTTGGCGTTCAGCTCGTAGTCCCGCCGCTGCTGCTGCGGCAGCCGCGAGGGCGCGAAGATCCCCGGCTCCACCGCACCCGGGTCCGAACCCCACTGGCAAGCCGACCGCGAACCGTCCAAAATGGCCAGTCCGTCGCCGGCCAGCGTTTGCCGGCCGGTCGGGGTGCTGCACTTCGCGGCCAGCTCGTCGGTGACGTGCGGGACGACCTGGATGTCGGCGTAGAGCGCGGTGCCCGCCCGGTCGGTGGCGATCGTGTTCACCCACGGCACACCCTGCGTGCTGCTCAGCGCCCGGACGACGTCGGCCGTGCTGCGGGCCTGGTCGAGCTCGAACCACGTGTTCAGCCCGCGCAGGTTGGTCGCGTTGGCGTCCCGCAGCGCGAACGCCGACTTCGCCGTCCACGGCATCGGGATCCCGCCGACGTCGTCCAGCACCGGGCCGTACCGCGTCGACCAGAACGTCCGCCGGACCGGCTCCAGCGAGCCGTCGGCCTGGCGCACCTGGACCGTGACCTCGCGGGAGGTCATCTTCTCGGGCTTGCCGTCGACCACGTACGTCGTCGGATCACCGGCCGCCAGCGGGACTTCGAACAGGCCGAACGTGACCGGAGTGGACACCGTGTGCGTCCAGGCCGCGTCCGCGGTGTGCCCGATCATGACGAACGGCATGCCGAGCAGGCTCGCCCCGGCCACGTCGACCCGGCCGGGGATGGTCAGCTGGCTCTGCCAGAACCGCCGTCCGTCGTGCCACGGGTAATGCGGGTTGCCGAGCAGCACGCTGCCCTGGCCCGCCGCCGTCCCGTCGGCGCCGATGGCGATGCCGTTGCTGCCGAGACCGCCCTTGCCGAGCCCCTCCCGCAGGCTGGCCGACAGCTGCGCGGGCGTGCCCGCGGCCGGCGACGGCGCCCCGGACGGCGGCGTCGCGAACAGCCCTTCGGTGACGAAGCCCAGGCCGCCGGTGACGGCGATCGAGTAGAAGTGCCGGTAGAAGTCCTGCTCGGTGATCGGCCGCACCCAGTCCGCGCCGCGGCAGGCCGGATCGGTGATCCCGGACCGGCCGGTGCGCGCCAGGTAGGCGTTGTACCCCTTGACGTAGCCCGAAACGATCTGCCGGACCTCGGGCCGCGGCCCCTGCGGCGCGGGCCGGGCGACTAGCCTGTCGACCACGCCGGAGTCGTTGAGCTGCTGGAAGAACAGGTCGCTGTGCAGGTTGTTCTTCGCCTCGGACAGCGACGGGTAACCTTCGCCGTCCGGGCCGAAGTACCGCGATCGCTGCGCGCTCACCGTGACGTAGATCTTCGCGAGCTCGCAGACGTTGTCGGTCGCCGCCGCGAAGCCGTACCCGTAGCCGAGGCCCACGAAGTCCTTGGCGACGATGTGCGGGATGCCGTGTTCGGTGTAGCGCAGCACGGCTTTCGCGCTGTTCTCACCCGCGTTCGCGACCCCCGCGCCGAGTGTGGTGACCGAAAGCACCGCCGCGAAACCGGCGAGCGCCTTCCTGAAGAGTGCCATTCGTACCCCCTTGTCGTGATCACCAAGCTACCGACGGCGACGACGACCGGGTATGGGGGAAAACCCCCAGTGTTCGTTCATCCGCGCGCAAGCCGGCGTTGGCCGCGGCGGGATAGAAACCGCGCATGACCGAACACTCCCGCCGCACCCTCATCAAGGCCGGCCTGACCGGCGCTTCCGCGGTCGCCGCCGGCCTCGTCGTGCCGTCGGCGGCCTTCGCCGCGACCCCGCTCGTCCGCCGCGACCGGCCGGTGCTCACCCACGGCGTCCAGTCCGGCGACGTCACGCCGGGCTCGGCCATCGTCTGGTCCCGCGCGGACCGGCCGTCGCGCCTGGTCGTCGAGATCGCCCGGGACCCGTCGTTCCGGCACTCCCGCCGCGTGCCCGGCCCGCTGGTGGGCCCGGACAGCGGTGGCACCGGCCGCGTGCGCGTCCCGGCGCTGGCGCCCGGCACCGAGTACCACTACCGCGTCACCGCCGAAGCCCTCGACGGGCGCGCCACGAGCGAGCCGCTGACCGGCCGCTTCGC
This sequence comes from Amycolatopsis sp. NPDC004772, assembly GCF_053601215.1. NCBI lineage: Bacteria > Bacillati > Actinomycetota > Actinomycetes > Pseudonocardiales > Pseudonocardiaceae > Amycolatopsis > Amycolatopsis sp. NPDC004772. The sequence goes on along the minus strand of NZ_JBSGBK010000017.1, from coordinate 48,521 downwards.
CACCGCGCCGGTGGGCCGCCGCGACGCGCGCATCCTGTGGTCGGGCGACGTCGTCGGCCAGAACTGGGGCATCAACCCGGCCCTGGGCGGGATGACGATCTTCTCCGCGATGGCCGCCCGCTGCCCGGACCTGTTCCTGCACAGCGGCGACACGGTGTACTCCGACGGCCCGCTGACCGAGACCGTCACCCTCCCCGGCGGCCGGACCTGGCGCAACGTCGTCACGCCCGAGAAGGCGAAGGTCGCCGAGACCCTGGCCGAGTTCCGCGGCCAGCACGCCTACAACCGCCTCGACGACAACTTCAAGCGCTTCGCCGCGCAGGTGCCCTCCTACGTCCAGTGGGACGACCACGAGGTCCTGAACAACTGGTACCCGGGCAAGATCATCGACAACCCGGCCTACACCGAGAAGCGGGTCGACGTGCTCGCGCCGCGGGCGTACCAGGCGTTCCATGAGTGGCACCCGATCGACTCGCGCCGGGCCGTCGACGGCCGGGTCTACCGCAGCTTCACCTACGGCTCGCGGGTCGAGATCTTCGTGCTGGACATGCGGACCTACCGCAACGCCAACATCGCGGACCAGACGAAGCCGGGCTACATCCTCGGTGACGCCCAGGCCCGCTGGCTCACCGACGCGCTCGGCCGCAGCACGGCGACCTGGAAGATCGTCCAGGCCGACATGCCGCTGGGCCTGGTCGTCCCGGACGGCGCCGACATCGAAGCCGTCGCGAACAACCTGCCGGGCGCGCCCGGCGGCCGCGAGACCGAGCTGGCCTGGGTGCTGCGGGAGATCCAGCGCCGCCGCGTCCGCAACGTCGTCTGGCTGACCGCCGACGTCCACTACACCGCGGCCCACCACTATTCACCCGACCGGGCGGCCTTCCAGGACTTCGACCCGTTCTGGGAGTTCGTGTCCGGCCCGCTGAACGCGGGGGCGTTCGGCCCGAACACCCTGGACCCGACGTTCGGCCCGCAGGCGGTCTTCGTGCACGCCCCGCCGGCGGCGAACACCGCCCCGATCGACGGCTTCCAGCACTTCGGCGAGCTGAACGTCGACGGCGCCAGCGGCGACCTCCGGGTGGACCTGCGGGACGCCACCGGGGCGTCGCTGTGGTCGAAGACACTGCACCCGCAAGGCCGCTGAGCAGGGTCGGCTAGGCTCGCCCGCACGGTTTCCGCGCGCACGCCGCTGTCGCAGCAGGTCGCCCGGGCGGGCGCGGTGGCCGGCGTCAACGGCGACTTCTTCGACATCAACGCCACCGGCGCGCCGATCGGCGTCGGCATCGACCGCGGGCAGCTGCAGACCGCACCCGCCGCCGGGCACAACCTCACCGCGTCGATCACCGACGCGGGCAAAGCCCAGCTCGCGTCGATCTTCCTCGAAGCCACCGTGACGCTGCCCGGCGGCGCGGTGAAGGCGACCAACTTCAACAGCCCGGTCCTCGGCACCGACGCGATCGGCGTCTACACGCCGTTGTGGGGTGCCGCCGGGCGCGCGACCTCGGTGGCGGGGGCGTCCCGGGTGCGGGAGGCCGAACTCCGCGACGGGGTGGTCACCGCCGTGCGCGAGCAGCCGGCGCCCGGCCCGATCGCGGCGGGGACGACGGTGCTGCTCGCCCGCGAAGCGGGGGCCGACGCGCTCGCCGCGCTGCAGCCGGGGGACGCGGTCGGCGTCACCTACGCACCGCGCTCGGACGCCGGGAAGATCGCGGTCGCCGTGGGCGGCAACGAAGTCCTCCTCCGCGACGGTGTCGTCCAGCCGGTCGACGACGTCGCCATGCACCCGCGGACCGCGGTCGGCTTCTCCGCCGACGGCCGGAAGCTGTGGCTGGCCACCGTGGACGGTCGGCAGGCCGACAGCCGCGGGATGACCGAGCTCGAACTCGCGCGGCACATGAAGAGCCTCGGTGCCGACGACGCCATCAACCTCGACGGCGGCGGGTCGTCGACGCTCCTCGCGCGCAACGAGGGCGAAGCGGCGCCGAGCGTCCGGAATTCGCCGTCCGACGGCGGGGAACGCCTGGTGCCCAACGGGATCGGCTTCGCGACCGTGCCGGGCAGCGGCCGGCTCACCGGCTTCGCCCCGGCGCCCGCCGTGGCGGCGGACGGCGCGAACCGCGTGCTGGCGGGCCTGAGCAGGCACCTGGTCGCCGACGGCCACGACGAAACGGGCGCCGCGGTGGCCGCCGAGCCGCGCTGGAGCACGTCGGATCCCCGGCGGGCGACCGTGACGCGCGGGGTCGTCACCGGGCACGACGCGGGGGCGGTCGACGTCGTCGCGCGGTCCGGGCGCGCGTCCGGGAAGACCGCGCTTGCGGTGCTGGGCCGGGCGGTCCGGCTCGGCACGAGCACCGAGCAGGTCGCGCTGTCGGGCGCGGGCGCGCGGAGCACGTTCAAGGTCTACGGCTACGACGCCGACGGCTACGGCACCTGGCTGGAGCCCGACGACGTCAAGCTCGGCTACGACCACTCGGTGGTGCGGATCGAGCCCTCCGGGGACGGCTACGCGGTGACCGCGCTGACGTCCTCGGGCGCTTCGGCGATCACGGCGTCCGCGGCCGGCCTGACCACGCACCTGGCCGCGTCGGTCGGCACCGTGGCCCAGGTGGCGTCGCCGCTGGACGGCCCGGCGGGCTGGGCGGCCACGGTGTTCCCGGCGGTCGTCGGCGCGGCGCTGTCCGCGGCACCCGGCCGCGCCGGCGGCGCCGGCCTCGCGCTGGACTACCGGCTGACCGGCACGACCGCGACGCGCGCGGCCTACGTGACACCGTCGTCGCCGCTTGCGGTGCCGCCGGGCACGCAGAAGGTCGGGCTGTGGGTCGACGGCGACGGCAAGGGTGCGTGGCTGCGGGCCGAACTGCGCGACGCCGCGAACGTGGCGTCCATTGTGGACCTTTCGCTGAGCGTCGACTGGACGGGCTGGAAGTACGTCACCGCCACCATCCCGGCCGGGCTCCCCGCCGGACAGCGCCTGGCGCGCTTCTACGCCGTCGAGAACGTGCCGGACCAGCAGTACGAGGGCCGGCTCGTGTTCGACGACCTGACCTTCGAGGTGGCGCCGACGACGGCCGTGCCCGCCGATCCCGCCCCGCACGACCCGGCGCTGGTCACCGACGGCGTCCTGGCCGGCGGCCTGCGGGTCGCGGTGGTCAGCGACGCCCAGTTCACCGCGGACGACCCGGCGGGGCCGCTGGTCGCCCAGGCCCGCCGGGCGCTGCGCGAAGCCGTCGCGGCGAAACCGGACCTGGTGCTGCTCAACGGCGACTTCGTCGACCGCGGCACCGCGCCCGACTTCGTACTGGCCCGGCAGGTGATCACCGAGGAGCTCGGCGAGCTGGTGCCCTGGTACTACGTGCCGGGCAACCACGAGGCCGAAGGCGGCAACGGCCTCGCGAACTTCCAGGCGGCCTTCGGCTTGACGCACCAGGTCGTCGACGTCCGCGGCATCCGGCTGGTGCTGCTCGATTCTTCGCGCGGCTCGCTGCGGGCCGGCGGGTTCGACCAGGTCCGGATGCTGCGGTCGGCGCTCGACTCCGCGGCGCGCGACCGGTCGGTCCGCGGGGTCGTCGTCGCCATGCACCACCCCGTGAAGGACCCGAGCCCGACCGGGAACTCGCAGCTCGGCGACCGGAAGGAGGCCACCCTGCTGACCCAGTGGCTGACCGGGTTCGAGCAGGCTTCCGGCAAGCCGGCCGCCGCGGTGGCCTCGCACGCCGGCGTGTTCTCGCTGTCGCGGGTCGACGGGGTGCCGTACCTGGTCAACGGCAACTCGGGCAAGGCGCCCGCGGCCGCTCCGGGCGACGGCGGGTTCGTCGGCTGGACGCTGCTGCGCGTGGACCCGGCCGACCGCGCCGAGCCGGTGCGGTTCGAGACGCGCCCGAACGTCGACGCCCTTTCGCTGACCGGGCCGTCGTCGATGGTCCGCGGCGAGCGCGCGGTCGTCCGGGCCTCGGTGCGGCAGGGGACCCGGGACGTGCCGGTGTCCTACCCGGTGAGCGCGGACTGGCAGGTCGGCCGGGGCGTCGTCGCGTTCGACCCGGCCTCGGGCGTCCTGACCGCGGTGCGGCCGGGTGTCGCGCGGCTGTCCGTGCAGGTCAACGGCGTCTCGCAGACGCTGGTGGTGACGGTCCGCGGCTAATCCGTTCGGTTTTTGTCGGTGGTCGGTCCTATGGTGCGAAGCGTGGACGATGCGGAGGACCGGGAACCGGCACTGGTGCAGGCCAAGGCACTGGTGAAGCGCTTCGGCGAGTTCGAAGCCGTGCGCGGGATCGACGTCGAGGTGCGGCGCGGGGAGGCGTTCGGGTTCCTCGGCCCGAACGGCGCGGGCAAGTCGTCGACCATGCGGATGATCGCCTGCGTGTCACCCCGCACGGACGGCGAGCTCCGCGTGCTCGGCCTCGACCCGGAGGTGGCCGGGCCGCGGATCCGCGCGCGCCTCGGCGTGGTGCCGCAGCAGGACAACCTGGACGTCGAGCTGACGGTCCGGGAGAACCTGCTGGTCTACGGCCGCTACTTCGGCCTGTCGCGCGCGGCGGCCCGGGAGAAGGCCGCGGAACTGCTGGAGTTCGCCCAGCTCACGGACCGCGCCGGCGACAAGGTCGACCCGCTGTCGGGCGGCATGAAGCGGCGGCTGACGATCGCCCGCTCGCTGGTCAACGACCCGGAGCTCCTGCTGCTCGACGAGCCGACGACGGGCCTCGACCCACAGGCCCGGCACCTGCTGTGGGATCGGCTGTTCCGGCTCAAGGCCCAGGGCACGACGCTGATCGTGACGACGCACTACATGGACGAAGCCGAGCAGCTGTGCGACAGGCTGGTGGTGATGGACCACGGCCGCATCGCCGCCGAGGGCTCGCCGGCCGACCTGATCCGGCGGTACTCGACGCGCGAGGTCGTCGAGCTGCGGTTCGCGTCGGGGGAGCAGGTGTCGGCGGCCCAGCAGGTGGAGGGCCTGGCGGAGCGCGTGGAGGTGCTCCCGGATCGAGTCCTGCTGTACAGCGACGACGGCGAGGACGCGTTGGAGCGAGCTCATTCCCGCGGCGTGCGGCCGCTGTCGAGCCTGGTGCGCCGCAGCTCGCTGGAGGACGTCTTCCTCCGGCTCACCGGCCGGACGTTGGTCGACTGATGGCGACGATCTCGACCGGCCGGGTGGTCGGCAAGTGGCACGGCGCCTGGCTGCAGGTCGAGGGGCGCTGGACGTGGTACCGCCGCCACTGGCTGTCCACTTTGTACTCGACCGGCCTGCAGCCGGTGCTCTTCCTGGCCGCGATGGGGCTCGGCTTCGGCTCGCAGGTGCGGCCGGGCGAGGTCACCGGCGGCCTGTCGTACTTGCAGTACATCGCCCCGGCACTGCTGGCCGCCGGGGCCGCGCAGCAGGCGTTCGGCGAGTCGAGCTACCCGGTGCTGTCCGGGTTCAAGTGGCAGAAGGAATACCTGGCCGTCACGGCCACCCCGGTGTCACCGGGCCAGGTGTTCGGCGGGCACCTGATCTGGTCGGCCCTGCGCCTGACGCTGGCGGGCGCGATCTACGCGTTCGTCGCGCTGTTCTTCGGCGCCTGGACCGGGCCGGGGGTGCTGCTGGTGATCCTGGCCGGCACGGTCACCGGGCTCGCCTGCACCGCACCGATGGCCGCGCTCGCCGCGCGGACCTACGACGAGGGCCAGCGCTTCGGGCTGATCTTCCGGTTCGTCGTGATGCCGATGACGTTGTTCTCCGGCACGTTCTTCCCGATCTCCCAGCTGCCGGGCGCGATCCGCTGGGTGGCCTGGCTCTCCCCGCTGTGGCACGGCACGCAGCTGGCCCGCGGCGTGAGCATCGGCGGCGTGGGCGGCTGGGCGATGCTCGGTCACCTCGCCGTGCTGGCGGCGCTGTTCGCGGCCGGGTGGGTGCTCGCGCACCGGGCCTTCTACCGGAGGCTGGTGGTCTGAATGACGACCGTCGAAACCCGCGCCGGGTTGCTGCTGCGCATCCTGCCGCCGGGGCTGTACGCGGGCCGCGCCCGGATGCTCGTCGAACGCTCGGTGCTGGTCTACCGCGGCAACTGGCTGATCTTCCTGTCCGGCGCGGTCGAGCCGTTCCTCTACCTGCTGGCGTTCCAGCTGGGGTTCGGCAAGCTGGTCACCGAGGTGACGGGCCCCGGCGGGCAGCCGATGAGCTACGTCGCCTTCGTGGCGCCGGCGCTGCTGGCGACGTCGGCGATGAACGGCGCCGTCTTCGAATCGACGTACAACCTGTTCTTCAAGCTGCGCTACGCCAAGCTGTACGACGCGATGTTGGCGACCCCGATCGGCCCGCTGGACGTGGCGCTGGGCGAAATCGGCTGGGCGATCACCCGCGGCGGCATCTACGCGGTGGCCTTCCTCGCCATCGCGGCGGCGATGGGCCTGCTGGCGTCGTGGTGGGCCCTGCTGATGGTCCCGGCGGCGCTCCTGGTGGGCTTGGCGTTCTCGGCGATCGGCATGGCGCTGGTGACGTTCCTGCGCTCGACGGCCCAGTTCGACTACATCCAGCTCGGCCTGACCCCGATGTTCCTCTTCGCGACGACGTTCTACCCGCTGTCGGTGTACTCCGAGCCGCTGCAGTGGGTGATCCGCTGCCTCCCGCTCTACCACGCGATCGAGCTGATGCGCGGCCTGGCCACGGGCCTGTTGTCCGGCAGCATGCTGATCAACCTGGCCTACCTGCTGGCCCTGGGCGCGATCGGCCTCTGGGCCTCGACCCGCCGCATAGCCAAACTCCTCCTCACCTGACGAGACGCCCACCCAATCACGCGAGTTCCGTCCCCAATCACGCGAGCTACGCGCCCAGTCACGCGAGTCCCGTCCCCGATCCCGCGACGTCCGGCTCCGCTCACCGCCGCGCGGCGTCACCGAGCCTGGTCAGGCTGCCCACCCGGTGCAGCCGCAGGCGCCGGAACACGCACCATCCCGTGCCCGTAGAACCCGTTGTACCCCTCATACCCGGCGCAGTACGCGTCCTGAAGCCCATCCCCGGTCAGGTCGTAGTCGGCCGGGCACGGCATCGGCATCGCCTGCGCGTCCAACGTCCGCCGCAGCTGGCGGGGGCCGGCCTTCTCCGAAGCGGACGCCAGCAGCGCCAGCACGCCCGTCACGTGCGGGGCCGCCATCGACGTTCCGCACAGCGGTGCGTACCCGCCCGGCACCGTCGACAGCACGCACTCGCCCGTCTCGCCGCCCGGCGCGGTGACGTCGATCACGCCCAGCCCGTACGAGCTGTACCCCGCCTTCACCCGGTCCGCGCCGACGGCCGACACCGCGACGACGTCCCGCAGCCCGGCCGGCAGGGCTTCACACCCGCTGCTGGCCCCCCGCGCTCCCGACCGCGCCGACGGCGTCAGGTCGACCGCCTCGTTCGTCGCCGCCGCCACGTTCAACGTCCCCGCCGACGTGCTGTACTCCACCGCCCGGGCCAGCACCTCGTGCACCACTCCACGGTCGTTGCCGCGGATGCACGACAGCGACCACGGGTTGACGAAGAAGCTGCTGTTCGTCACCCGCATGTGCCGCGCGGCCGCCCACATCAGCCCGCACACCGCGGCCTCCGGGGCGGCGTACCCGCGGTCGTCGATCACCTTCACCGACGCCACTCGTACCCCGGGCGCCACACCCGTCACGCCGCGCCCGTCGTCGGCCGCCGCGATGATCCCCGCCACGTGCGTCCCGTGCACCGACGTCGTCGGCTCCCACGCCGACGGCGACCGGTCGGGCGCGCCCGTCAGGCAGCCGGCCGAGTCGTCGCGGTCGACGGCGTCGCTCAGGTCCGGGTGGTCCGGGTCGATCCCGGAGTCGAGCACGCCGACGACGACGTCCCGGCGGCCCGCGAAGACGGCCGGGGCGCCGATCATCCGCATGTCCCACTGCTGCCCGCTCAGGTCGGCGCCGGGGACGCGGGCCGGGTCGGTCGCCGGCAGCGCAGCCCGCGCGGGCTGCGGCTTGACCTCGGCGGCGCGCTGCGCGGCCAGCCGCTCGGCCTGCGCGCTGAACGCCCGGTCGAGCCCGATCCGCCCGCCGAAACCCGGGTCGCCGGAGGTGGCGACCGCGACCGCGATCTGCGGGTAGTACACGGTGGTGGCCCCGCAGGCGCGGTCGATTTCCGACCGGGCCGCGGCTTCGGAGGTGCCGCGGTCGAAGGCGACGACGTAGCGGAGGGCCCGGCCGTGGGCGCAGCCGGACTCGGCGGCCGCCGGACCGGCGGTGACGCATCCCGAAAGCACCATGACGGTGCACACGGCCGCTCGCAGCGGCCGCGCCAGCAGGGACACCGGACCTCCCACCGGATGCAGGAACCGCGGGTGCCGGCGCGCGAGATCCCGGTCACCCCGAGCCGCACCGTAGCCACCCGGCGCCCGGCGGACAAGCGCTCGGGCGAAGTTCCCCCGGCCGTGGGCCGGTACGGCACGCCCGGGTGCCTGCGGGAGGTACCGAGTACACCGGAGTGGTCACCCGGTGTGGGATACTCGGGGTGGCCGCTGGGCCGCGGGGCGCACGTGAGAGGTGCTGCCTGCGGCGTTGTGGCCCGGTGATGTGCATGAACAGCGTGACGCGCGTCGCCGCCCGCGAACCGGGTGGCTGGACGACGTGGCAGGCGGCCCGGGGGCCGCGCAAGCCTGGCCAAGCACGCCGCCGAGCAGACCTTTGGCCGGGTTGCGCCCCACCGGAAGCGGTGGTGCGGCGCCTGGTTGTCGGGCAAGGATTCCCGCCGCTGGTGACCACCACGGCGGCAACGATCAGAAAGGGGCCCCTGCGCGGCCGCGTCCCTGCCGGTGCGAACCGGCAGACGCGCCCGGGGGCGGAGGAGACACATGTCGAACGCGGAAACACCCGCCGAGCACACCGGCGGGAATCCCGCCACACCCGCGGCCGGCCCGCTGGCCGACCTGCCCGCCCGGATCCGGGTGCACGCGCTGGCCAAGCTGCTCGAGTCGCACAGCCGGGACGTCCTCGCGAAGCTCGCCGAGCTGGGCGAAAGCGTGCGCAGCGCGCAGTCGAGCGTGACCAGGGAAGTGGCGCTCAAGGTGGCCGAGGCCTTCGCGCCCGGAGAGACCGGCGAGACCGGCAAGACCGGTGAGACGGAAGACACAGCGGCCGAGCCCGTCGCGCCGGCCCAGCCCGCCGAGGCCCGCCCGCCGGTGCCCGAGGTGCCGGTCGCCGAGGCCGAGAAGCCGCGGCCGCGCCAGAAGACCCGCGCGCACCTGCCGGTGTTCGCCGCGCCGTCGCCGGTCTTCCTGCCGCCGGAGCCGGCCGAGCCCGCCGCCAAGCCGGCCCGCAAGCCGGCCGACCCGTTCGCGGAGCCGCCGTCGCGCCCCGAGCCCGAGGTCGCCGAGGAAGAGACCGAAGACACCACGCCGGGCACCGACACCGGTGCCGATGAGGACGGCGACGACGCCGGCAGCCGCCGTCGCCGCCGCCGGGGCCGTCGCGGCCGTGGCCGTGGCAAGGGCGCCGAGGGCGGCGACGAGACCGCCGAAACCGAGGACGACCAGGCCGAGGAGCAGCCGCGCCGCAAGCCTCGCAACGGCGACGAAAAGCCCGAAGCGGACACCGAAGAGGCCGAGGACGCCGCGGAGTCGTCCGCGGACGCCGAGAGCGACGCGGACGAGGGTGAAGGCGGCAGCCGCCGTCGTCGTCGCCGTCGTCGCCGCAAGGGCTCGGACGGCGAAGACGCCGCCGAGAGCACCGACGACCCGCCCAACACCGTCACCCACGTCCGGCAGGCGAAGGCCGAGCAGCCCGAGCGCCCGGCGCGCGACGAGGTGCGCAGCGTCCGCGGGTCGACCCGGCTGGAAGCCAAGCGCCAGCGCCGCCGCGACGGCCGCGAGGCGGGCCGCCGCCGCGCCCCGATCCTGTCCGAGGCCGAGTTCCTGGCCCGCCGGGAGTCGGTCGAGCGCACGATGGTCGTCGCCGAGCACGGCGACTCCACCCAGATCGCGGTCCTCGAGGACGGCGTCCTCGTCGAGCACTTCGTGACGCAGTCGGGCTCCGGCTCGATCGTCGGCAACGTCTACCTCGGCCGCGTCCAGAACGTGCTGCCGAGCATGGAAGCCGCGTTCATCGACATCGGCCGCGGCCGCAACGCCGTGCTCTACGCCGGCGAGGTCGACTGGGACGCCGCCGGCCTGGAGGGCAAGGCCCGCAAGATCGAGCAGGCGCTCTCCACCGGCGACTCGGTGCTGGTCCAGGTGACCAAGGACCCGGTCGGGCACAAGGGCGCCCGGCTGACCACGCAGATCTCGCTGCCCGGCCGCTTCCTGGTGTACGTCCCCGCGGGCGGCGCCACCGGTATCTCCCGCAAGCTGCCGGAGAACGAGCGCCGCCGGCTCAAGGACATCCTCAAGCGGATCGTCCCGGAGGACGCGGGCGTCATCATCCGCACCGCCTCCGAGGGCATCGGCGAGGAGGAGCTGGGCCGCGACGTCGACCGCCTGAAGGCGCAGTGGGACGTCATCAAGGAGAAGGCCGCCGCCGGTTCCGGCAAGAAGGGCGGCGCGCCGACCATGCTCTACGAAGAGCCGGACCTGCTGGTCAAGGTCGTGCGTGACCTCTTCACCGAGGACTTCACCAAGCTGGAGATCCAGGGCAACCGGTCCTGGGAGACGATCAACGGCTACGTCAGCCACGTCGCCCCGGAGCTCACCGAGCGCCTCAAGCGCTACACCGGCACCGGCGACGCGTTCGCCGACCACCGGATCGACGAGCAGATCACCAAGGCGCTCGACCGCAAGGTCTGGCTGCCGAGCGGCGGTTACCTGGTCATCGACCGCACCGAGGCGATGACCGTGATCGACGTCAACACCGGCAAGTTCACCGGTTCGGGTGGCAACCTCGAGGAGACGGTGACCCGCAACAACCTGGAGTCGGCGGAGGAGATCGTCCGCCAGCTCCGGCTGCGGGACATCGGCGGCATCATCGTCATCGACTTCATCGACATGGTGCTCGAGTCCAACCGCGAGCTGGTGCTGCGCCGCCTCACTGAGTGCCTCGGCCGCGACCGCACGCGCCACCAGGTCGCCGAGGTCACCTCGCTCGGCCTGGTCCAGATGACCCGCAAGAAGATCGGCACCGGCCTGCTGGAGGCGTTCTCGACGCCGTGCGAGCACTGCAAGGGCCGGGGCGTGCTCGTCTCGACCGAGGTGCAGCGCACGAGCGGCGGCTCCTCGCAGTCCCACGGCGGCGGCAACGGCAACGGCGGCGGCAACGGTGGCGGGGAGAAGAGCTCCCGCCGGTCGCGGGGCCGCGGCAAGGGCGAGGAGGCCGCCAAGGAGCAGGCCGAAGCCGCCAAGGCCGAGGTCCATGCCGTCCCGACGCCGGAGCAGCGCGAGTCGATCGCGTCCGCGGTGGCGGCGATGGCGAACGCGTCGAAGGCCGCCAAGGAGCACGACCACGGCGCGCTGAACGGCAACGGGCCCGCCCCGGAGCCGGCCAGGGAGGTCGCGGACGTCCCGGCGACCACGGAGGCCGACGAGACGCCGGTGGCGGCCGAGCCGCCCGCCGAGCCCGCCCAGGAGGTCGCCGGCACCCCGGTGACCACCGAGGCCGACGAGGTCCCGGTGCCGCAGGAGCAGGAACCCGAGGTCGAGCGGTCTTCGGCGCCGGAGCCGGCCGAGGAGCCGGTCGCCGACGTCAGCGTGCCCGAACCGGCCGTGCGCTCCACCCGGCGCCGTCCGCGCCGGGCGGCGTCGCGGCCGGCGGGCCCGCCGGTGCACGCCTCCGACCAGAGCAAGTGAACAACTAGGGGGACCCCGGTGGTAACGCACCGGGGCACCCCACGTAACCTGTAGTACGGCCTGCCACCAGAGCAGGTCGCCTGCGCGAGTCCAGGACCGCCGTTCCATCAGGTGGGCCGATCGCGCGGAGCCCCCACCCATTGTCGAGTAATGCAGGAGACTTCCGTGTCGGCGTACGCGATCGTCAAGACCGGCGGCAAGCAGTACAAGGTGGCCGTCGGCGACGTCGTCGAGGTCGAGAAGCTCGAGGGCGAGCCGGGCACCGAGCACATCCTCCCCGCCGTTTTGTACGTCGACGGTGGCGAGGTCACCACGGACGCCGACGCGCTGGCGAAGGTCTCGGTCACCGGCAAGGTCGTCGAGCAGACCAAGGGTCCGAAGATCCGGATCCACAAGTTCAAGAACAAGACGGGCTACCACAAGCGCCAGGGTCACCGGCAGAAGCTGACCCGCGTCGAGGTCACCGCCATCTCCCTGTAAGACCGTCTCCGGATCTTCGCAAGAAAGAGGACTGAGCTATGGCTCACAAGAAGGGTGCATCCAGCTCCCGCAACGGTCGTGACTCGAACGCGCAGCGCCTCGGCGTCAAGCGCTTCGGCGGCCAGGAAGTCAACGCGGGCGAGATCCTCATCCGCCAGCGCGGCACCAAGTTCCACCCCGGCGTGAACGTCGGCCGTGGCGGCGACGACACGCTGTTCGCCCTGGCCGCCGGCGCGGTCCAGTTCGGCGAGAAGCGTGGCCGCAAGACGGTCAACATCGTGCCGTCGGAAGCCTGATTCGGCTTCTGTCTAGACCTCTGACGAGGGGTGGGGCCGGAATATCCGGTGCCACCCCTCGTTTGTTTTGTGCAGACCCTTTTCGGCGAGTGAAGTGAGGCAGAGTCATGGCGTCCCGGTTCGTGGACCGCGCGGTCATCCACCTGACCGCCGGTGACGGGGGCAACGGCTGTGCCTCGGTGCACCGCGAGAAGTTCAAGCCCCTCGGCGGCCCCGACGGCGGCAACGGCGGCAACGGCGGCGACGTCCTGCTGGTCGTCGACCCCAACGTGCACACCCTGCTCGACTTCCACTTCCGCCCGCACGCCAAGGCCGGCAACGGCAAGATGGGCCAGGGCAGCAACCGCGCCGGCGCGGCGGGGGAGACGCTGGTGATGAAGGTGCCGTCCGGCACCGTCGTGTTCACCGAAGACGGCGAGATGGTCGCCGACCTGATCGGCCCGGGCACCACGTTCGTCGCCGCCCAGGGCGGCCGCGGCGGGCTCGGCAACGCGGCCCTCGCGTCGAAGGCCCGCAAGGCCCCCGGGTTCGCCCTGCTGGGCGAGCCGGGTGAGGCCCGCAGCCTGACGCTGGAGCTGCGTTCGGTCGCCGACGTCGGCCTGCTCGGGTTCCCGTCCGCCGGCAAGTCGTCGCTGATCTCGGTGCTGTCCGCGGCCAAGCCGAAGATCGCCGACTACCCGTTCACGACGCTGGTCCCGAACCTCGGCGTCATCACCGGTGGCGACACGGTGTTCACGATGGCCGACGTGCCCGGCCTCATCCCCGGCGCGTCCGAGGGCAAGGGCCTGGGCCTGGACTTCCTCCGCCACATCGAGCGCTGCGCGGTGCTGGTGCACGTCGTCGACTGCGCGACCCTCGAGCCGGGCCGTGACCCGCTGTCCGATGTGGACGCGCTGGAGGCGGAGCTCGCCAAGTACACGCCGAGCCTCGGCGGGAAGCTCGAAGAACGTCCGCGCGTGGTCGTCCTGAACAAGATCGACGTCCCGGAGGCGGCCGAGCTCGCCGAGTTCGTGCGCCCGGACCTCGAAGCCCGCGGTCTCCAGGTGTTCGAGGTCTCGACAGCCTCGCGCAAGGGCTTGCGCGAACTGACGTTCGCCTTGGCCGCCATCGTCGAGAAGTACCGCGAGGCGCAGCCGGTGCTGGAGCCGGAGAAGATCGTCCTGCGGCCGCTCGCCGTCGACGACTCCGGCTTCACCGTCGAGGTCGACCCGGAGGAAGAGGGCGCGTTCGTCATCCGCGGCGCGCGTCCGGAGCGGTGGATCCGCCAGACCGACTTCGGCAACGACGAGGCCGTCGGCTACCTCGCCGACCGGCTCAACCGCCTCGGCGTCGAGGACGAGCTGGCCAAGCTCGGCGCGCGGCCGGGGAGCCCGGTCACGATCGGTGACGTCCAGTTCGAGTGGGAGCCGTCGACGCCTTCGGTGGCGGTCCACCTGTCCGGGCGCGGCACCGACGTCCGGCTGGAGCGCACCGACCGCGTCGGCGCGGCCGAGCGCAAGGAAGCCCGCCGGGTGCGGCGGTCGGGCTCGGACTCGGACGAGGACGAGTTGGACTTCGACGCGTGAGCGGCACTCGGGAGGCCATCGCTGCGGCGCGGCGCCTGGTCGTCAAGGTCGGCTCGTCGGCGTTGACGACGGCCGGCAGCGGGCTCGACGTGGCCCGGCTGGACGCGCTGGTCGACGCGATCGCCGAGCGCGTGTCCCGGGACGCGCAGATCGTCTTGGTGTCCTCGGGCGCGATCGGCGCCGGCCTCGCCCCGCTTTCCCTGGGCAAGCGGCCGCGTGACCTTGCCACGCAGCAGGCGGCGGCGAGCGTGGGGCAGCTGCAGCTGGCGCACGCGTACGCCGAGTCGTTCGGCCGGTACTCGCTGACGGTCGGCCAGGTGCTGCTGACCTCCGACGACGTCGTCCGCCGTTCGCACTACCGCAACGCGCAGCGCACGTTCTCGCGGCTGCTGGCGTTGGGCGCGGTCCCGGTGGTCAACGAGAACGACACGGTGGCCACCGAGGAAATCCGCTTCGGCGACAACGACCGTCTGGCGGCCCTGGTGGCTCACCTGATCGGTGCCGACGCGCTGATCCTGCTGTCCGATGTGGACGGCCTGTACGACGGAGATCCCCGCGGCGGCGCGACCCGCAAGCTGACCGAGGTCCTCTCGGAGTCCGATGTGGACGGAATCTCGGTCGGCATGTCCAGCTCGGGCCTGGGAACGGGCGGCATGGTGTCCAAGCTCGCGGCGGCCCGGACGGCGGCGGGAGCGGGCATCCCGGTCCTGCTGGCGGCGGCTTCGGAGGCCTCGGCGGCGTTGACGTCGGCGTCCCCGGGCACGGCGTTCGCCCCGGCGGACACCCGCCTGTCGGCCCGCCGCTTCTGGCTGGGCTACGCGGCGGACACGACGGGCAAGCTCCGCCTCGACGACGGCGCGGTGACGGCGGTCGTCCGCCGCCGCCGGTCGCTGCTGGCGGCGGGCATCACGGGCGTGGACGGCGAATTCCAGGCCGGCGACGTGGTCGACCTGGTCGACGCGAAGGACCGCCCGGTGGCCCGCGGAGTGGTCGCCTTCGACGCGACGGAACTCCCGGAGCTGATCGGCCGGTCGACCCCGGAGCTGCCGGAGGAGCAGCGGCGAGAGGTCGTCCACGCCGACGACCTGGTCCCGCTGCGCCGGTAGCTGCTCAGGGTGCCTCGACCGCGGAAATCCGGTAGCGCGCCACCGACGCGTCGAGGATTTGCGCCGTCTGCTCGTCCGACGGCCCGGAGCCGCGGAAGCGCTCGAGGTCCGCGTCGGATTCCCAGCGCTCGTACACCGTGATCCGGCCGGCGTCGAGCAGGTCGGCGCCCAGCGCGTACTCCAGGCAACCGGGCGCCTCCCGCGCGAGCCGGACGGCTTCGGCGCAGCTGTCCAGGTAGGCGGCCCGGTCTTCGGGAGCCACGGCGAGCCAGCCGGCGACGATGATCACGACGTGATCCGGTCCGCTTTGATCGTGAGGAGCAGCCGCGTCTGGTCGCGCCCGCCCCACCACGGGTACGGGCCGCCGAGGTAACGCTGCGCAAGCTCCTCGATGTGCTCGACGGCGCCGTCCTCGGTCATGTCCAGGACGCGCCCGCGGATCGCGTAGTAGCGCGACGGCCGTTCACGGTCGGCGACGTTCAGCGCCACCCGCGGGTCGCGCGCGATGTTGCGCTGCTTCTGGTGGCCCAGCACGGTGTTGACGAGGATGTGCGTGCCGTCGGTGTCCACCCAGGTCTGGGTGAGCTGCGGCGAGCCGTCCGGCATCACCGTCGACAGGAAGCAGAGGCTGGGCTCGCGCAGCAGCGAGAGCAGGTCGCCGGGCAGTTCCACAGTGGTCTCCCGCTAGAGCTGGTCGGGCGCTTCGATCCCGAGCAGGGAAAGCCCGAGCGCGAGCGTGTTCGACGTCAGCGTAGTCAACCTCAGCCGTGACGCGCGCAGCGACGGCGAGGGCGCCTTCAGGACCGGACATTCTTCGAAGAACCGCGAGAAGGCAACCGCCGTCTCGTACAGGTACGTACAGAGCTTGTGCGGCGCGTAGGCGCTTGTCGCTGCCTTCAGTGCTTCGCCGAACCTGAGCAGCTTCAGTGCCAACGCCCGCTCCGCCGGTGCTTCGAGCTCGATCCCGGTCCCGCCGGGCAGGCCGCCCGCCTTCTGGAGGATCGACTGCGTCCGCGCGTGCGCGTACTGGAGGTACACCGACGTGTTGCCCTCCTTGGCCAGCATCCGATCCCAGGCGAAGACATAGTCGCGCTCGCGGTCGCCGGACAGGTCCGCGTACTTCACCGCGCCGATGCCCACCGCCCGCGCGACTTCGGCCTGGCCTGCGGCGTCGAGCTCACTGCGTTCGGCAACGACCGCCGCGGCCTGCGTCACGGCTTCGGTGAGCAGGTCGGCCAGCCTGACGGTCTCGCCGGCCCGGGTCCGCATGGCCTTGCCGTCCGCGCCCAACACGGTGCCGAAGCCGATGTGCTCGGCGTGCCCGGTCAGCCAGCCCGCCGCGCGGCAGGTGGCGAACAGCATCGCGAAGTGCTGCGCCTGCGGCGTCCCGACGACGTAGAGCAGATCGGTGGCGCCACGCTCGGCCGTCCAGTACCGGACGGTCGCCAGGTCCGTGGCGGCGTACCCGTAGCCACCGTCGCGCTTGCGGACGATCAGGGGCAGCCGGTCGCCTTCGCGGTTGCGGAACCCTTCGGGGAACGCGCAGATCGCGCCGTCGCTGACTTCCGTCAGCCCGGCTGCCTCGAGGTCGTCGACGACCGCGGCGAGGTAGTGGTTGTAGAAACTCTCGCCGTAGATGTCCCTGTCGGTCAGGGAAATGCCGAGCAGGGCGTAGACCTCGTCAAAGTGCCGGGTCGACTCGTCGACGAGCTCCTGCCAGACGGCGAGAGTGTCTTCGTCGCCGCTCTGCAGCTTGACGACCCTGGTGCGCGCCCGCGTCGCGAACGCTTCGTCGCTGTCGAATTTCCGGCGCGCTTCGCGGTAGAAGGCGTCGAGGTCGGCGATCGCGCGTTGCCCGGCGGAGACGTCGAGGAGGTGCTCGATGAGCATGCCGAACGGCGTGCCCCAGTCGCCGAGGTGGTTGTGCGGCAGCACTTCGTGCCCGGCGAACCGCAGCAGACGGGCGAGCGCGTCGCCGATCACGGACGAGCGCAGATGCCCGACGTGCATCTCCTTGGCGACGTTCGGGCTGCTGTAGTCGAGCGCGATCCGCCGCGGCGCCGGCGTTTCCGGCACGCCGAGACGCGGATCGCCGAGCAACGCGCCGGCCGTCGCCTCGAGCCATTCCGTGCGCAGCACGAAGTTCAGGAACCCCGGCCCGGCGACTTCCGGCGAATCGGCGATCCCGTCGAGTTCCAGCGCTCCGGCGATGAGCCCGGCGACCTCGCGCGGCGGGCGGCCGAGCCGCTTGCCCAGGCTCATCGCGAGGTTGGCCTGGAAGTCGACGCCGTCACGTGGCGACGCCTGGACCAGCGCCTGCTCCGGCGTCAGTTCGACGTCGAGTGCCCAGCCGGCGGCGGTCACCACGCGGCGCGCCAGCTCCTCGGTAACGTCGGCGGTCTGCTGCACGGTGTCCCTCCTTCGGCTCGGTCACGGAAACCCGCACCCTAGCGAGCGTGACCGGCCGATGCCGAAGGGTTTACCGCAGCTCGCTGCCCTTGGTCTCGGGGAGCGTGAGGATGACCGCGAAGGCGATCGCGGCGCCCACGGCGACGTACCAGAAGTAGAGCGTCTGCGACACCGTGCCGAACAGGGTGATGAGCAGGGGAGCGGTGCCGCCGAAGATCGCGACGGTCAGGTTGTACCAGGCCCCGATGCCGAGCCCGCGCAGTTCGGTGGGGAACAGCTCGCTCATGATGGCCGGCGCGATCGACGTCATCGCCGTGTACAGCCCGAGCCCGACACAGAACACCACGAGCAGCCCGCCGGCCCCCGGACCGATCAAAGTGGACAGCGGCACCACGGCGACCGCGGTCGCCCCGGACCAGACGAGCAGCTGCGGCTTCCGGCCGAACCGGTCCGACAACGCCCCGAGCGGGTACTGCAGCGCGATGAACAACGCCGTGCCGACGGACAGGGCGAGGAACACGGTGTCGGCGTCGGCGTGCCGGTTCTTCACGGCGAACGACGTGAGCGCGCTGAAGAACGTGTAGTAGCAGAGGGTCGACAGCATCGTGAAGCCGACGAGCCTGCCGACCGCCTTGGGGTGGTGGGTCAGCGTCGTCAGCAGCGGCCGCTCGATCTTGCGCGCCTTGGTCTTGGTCTGCTCGAACAGCTCGGTTTCCGCCAGGCTGCGGCGCAGCCACAGCCCGACCAGGCCGAAGACGCCGCCCAGCAGGAACGGCAGCCGCCAGCCCCACGACGCGAGCTGCTCCTTGTCCAGCGCCCGGGCCAGCACGAAGCCGAGCACGGTCGCGACGAGCACCGCCGAGCCGGTCGAGATGTAGAAGAACGCCGAGTACCGGCCGCGACGCTCCGGGGGCGCGATCTCACCCAGGTAGGCCGACGCGTTCGACACCTCACCGCCGAGCGACAGCCCCTGGGCGACGCGCGCGAGCAGCAGCAGGATCGGCGCGAGCCAGCCCACCTGCGTGAACGTCGGCAGCAACCCGATCGCCACCGACCCGCCCGCCATGAGCAGGATGGTGAGGATCATGGCCGGTTTCCGCCCGCGGGTGTCGGCGAACCGCCCGAGCAGCACACCGCCGAGCGGGCGGAAGAAGAACGCCAGCGCGTAGGTCGCGAAGGTGTTGATCAGGGCCAGCGTGTCGTTCCCGGCCGGGAAGAAGGCACTGGCGAAGTAGATGCTGAACGTCGCGTAGATCGTCCAGTCGAACCACTCCAGCGCGTTCCCGGCGCTCGCGGCGAACAGCTTGCGCACCGGCAGCCGGTGGCGCTGCGCCACCTCGACGGCGGATTCGGTCATGGCGGCCTCCACGTCACCCGAAGGTGGAACGGGACTTTGCCACATCCGTTCGCAGTGCGAAAGGTTCCAACCGCTCTCCCTTCTCCTAAGCCGTGCTGGCCAGCGCGAACGGGAGCACCGCGGGCGCCCCGGCCCGCCGCAGCAGCCGCGCGGCCAGCGTCATCGTCCAGCCGGTGTCGATGACGTCGTCCACCAGCAGCACCGGCCCGGACGGCAGCGTCGCCGCCAGGTCGGCCGGCATGCTCAGCCGTTGCCACAGGTCGGCCAGCCTCTGCGCGCTGTTCGCCTGACGCGGTGGCGGGCCGTCCGCGTCGAGCGCTCCGACGAACTCCAGCCTGCCGATCTCGGCCAGCCGGGTCGCCAGGCTGTACACCAGCTGCGGCCGGGTCGACGACGGCACCGCCACCACCGCCACCGGCCGTTGCGCCCACTGCCAGCCGGCGAGCACCTGGACGCAGGCCTGGAACACCGAGTCCGGGACCTCGGCGTCCACCGCCTGCGGCCCGACGAGCTCCCGCAGCCGGTTGCCCCAGCCGACGTCGGTGAGCCGCCCGAGCACCTGCCCGGGCTCGGCCTGGTCGTCGGCCGAGATCCGCCCGGACACCGGTACGTCCAAAGAGGACATGCCGGTGGGCCACTGCTTCCGTGGCGCGACCTCGACACCCGGGCGTTGCAACCGCTCCCGGGTCGCATCGACGACCTCGTCCGCCACCGCCGTGTCCCAGTGCTGCCCGGTGCAGTTGTCGCACCGCCCGCACGGAACCGCCTCGGGGTCGTCCAGCTGGCGGCGCAGGTACTCCATCCGGCAGCCGCCGGTCGCGAGGTAACCGAGCATCGCCTCCTGTTCGCGGTCGCGCGCCTCCGCGACCCGCCGGTACCGCCCGCGGTCGTACTGCCAGTCCTCGCCCGTGCTCGTCCAGCCGCCCTTGACGCGCCGGACCGCGCCGTCGACGTCCAGGACCTTGAGCACCATTTCCAGCCGGGACCGGGAAAGCTCGACCGACGGCTCGAGCGCGGCCGTCGACAGTGGACGGTCGGCGTAGGAGAGGGTGTTCAGCACCTGGGTCACCCGCAGCTCGTCCGGGAAGGCCAGCGATCCGAAGTACGCCCAGATCGCCTTGTCCTCCTCGCCGGGCAGCAGCACGACCTCGGCCCGCTCCACGCCACGCCCGGCGCGGCCGACCTGCTGGTAGTAGGCGATCGGCGACGACGGGGCGCCGAGGTGCACGACGAACCCGAGGTCCGGCTTGTCGAACCCCATGCCCAGCGCGGACGTCGCGACCAGGGCCTTGACGCGGTTGCCGAGCAGGTCGTCCTCGGCGGCCTGCCGGTCGGCCGGGTCGGTCTTGCCGGTGTAGGCCGCCACCGGGTAGCCGCGGTCCTTCAGCAGCGACGCCACGTCGTGCGCCGCCGCCACGGTGAGCGTGTAGATGATCCCGGACCCGGGCAGTTCGGCCAGGTGCTCGGCGAGCCAGGCCAGCCGCGCCTGCGACGTCGGCAGCCGGCACACCGACAGCCGCAGGCTTTCCCGGTCGAGGCTGCCGCGCAGCACCAGCGTGTCCGCGCCCGTACCGAGGCCCAGCTGCTCGGCGACGTCGGTGACCACGCGGTCGTTCGCGGTCGCCGTCGTCGCCAGCACCGGCACGCCTTCCGGGAGATCACCGAGCAGCGTGCGCAGCCGCCGGTAGTCCGGCCGGAAGTCGTGGCCCCAGTCCGAAATGCAGTGCGCTTCGTCGACCACCAGCAGGCCCGTGCTCGCGGTCAGCTTCGGCAGCACGTTGTCGCGGAAGTCCGGGTTGTTCAGCCGTTCGGGGCTGACCAGCAGGACGTCCACCTCGCCGGCCGCGACCGACGCCTGGACCTGGTCCCATTCCTGGGGGTTCGCGGAGTTCATCGTCGCCGCGTGGATTCCGGCGCGCGCCGCCGCCGAGATCTGGTTGCGCATCAGCGCCAGCAGCGGCGAGACGATCACCGTCGGCCCGCTGCCCTGCTCGCGCAGCAGGGCCGTGGCCAGGAAGTACACCGCCGACTTGCCCCACCCGGTGCGCTGCACGACCAGCGCGCGGCGCCGCTGCGCGACCAAGGCCTCGATGGCCGTCCATTGGTCTTCGCGCAGCTTCGCCGCATCGCCGGCCAGTGCCCGGAGGAGGGTCTCGGCGCGGTCGCGGAGGGCTGAGGTGGTGCTGGTCGTGTCCACGTCCCCACGTCTACCCCATGACACCGACAGAACGGGAATCGGCGGCGCCGCGAACGGAGAGTTTGCGACCGATACGGGCCGTAATGTGACCTGAATCACATGCATTGCCCGGTCGGGCGGGGTGGCGAAGAGCACCCGGCTTCCCGGCGTCCGGCCTTATAGGCTCTCCGGTCATGTCACCACGGCGGATCGGGGTCATGGGCGGCACCTTCGACCCCGTGCACCACGGCCACCTCGTCGCGGCCAGCGAGGTCCAGTCCCGGTTCGGGCTCGACGAGGTGATCTTCGTCCCCACCGGTCAGCCGTGGCAGAAGACCGCGCGCGAGGTGACCAAGGCCGAGGACCGCTACCTGATGACGGTGATCGCGACCGCGTCCAACCCGGTCTTCTCCGTCAGCCGCGTCGACATCGACCGCGGCGGCCCGACCTACACCGTCGACACCCTGCGCGACCTGCACGCCGAATACCCCGAAGACGAGCTCTTCTTCATCACCGGCGCCGACGCGCTCGAGCAGATCCTGACCTGGCACAAGGCCGACGAGCTGTTCGACTTCGCGCACTTCATCGGCGTCACGCGGCCCGGCTACCGGCTCAACTCCCACCACCTGCCCAGCGGCAAGGTGAGCCTCGTCGAGGTCACCGCGATGGCCATTTCGTCCACCGGCTGCCGCGATCGGGTCGAGCGCGGGGAGCCGGTCTGGTACCTCGTGCCCGACGGCGTCGTCCGCTACATCGCCAAAAAGGACCTTTACCGGAAGAGCGACTGAACCACTGCCGGTGCCTGCGGGTACCCTTCTCGGGCGAACCCGATCCGGAAAAGGAGCACTGTGGCAGCCACGTCCGAGGCTCGAGAGCTGGCCGTAGCGGCCGCCCACGCGGCGGCGGACAAGAAGGCCAGCGACGTCGTCGTGCTGGACGTGTCCGAACAGCTCGTCATCACCGACGCCTTCGTCATCGCCTCCGCGTCCAACGAGCGCCTGGTCGGCGCGATCGTCGACAACGTCGAGGAGAAACTGCGGGAGAGCGGCCACAAGCCGGTCCGCCGCGAAGGCGCCCGCGAAGGGCGCTGGGTCCTGCTCGACTACGTCGACGTCGTCGTGCACGTCCAGCACGTCGAAGAGCGCACGTTCTACGGCCTCGAGCGGCTGTGGAAGGACTGCCCGCGCATCGAGGTGGCCGGCCTGGAGGAGCCACCCGCCGACGAGGACCCGGACGTCCCGTGAGCCCGCGGCGGCTGGTGCTCTGGCGGCACGGCGAGACGGACTACAACGCCGCCGGGCGGATGCAGGGTCACCTCGACTCGGCGCTGACCCCGCGCGGCTGGAACCAGGCCCGGTTCGCGGTGCCCGCACTGGCCCGCTTCTCCCCGGACCTCGTCATCGCCTCCGACCTGCGCCGGGCCACCGACACCGCCACCGTGCTCACCGACGCCATCGGCGTCCCCCTGCGGATCGACAAGCGGCTGCGCGAGACGCACCTGGGCGAATGGCAGGGGCTCACCGGCGAGGAGGTCGACAAGGCCTACCCCGGTGAACGCGACCACTGGCGCACCGACGCGACCTGGGCCCCGCCGGGCGGCGAGAGCCGGGTCGACGTCGCCGAGCGCGCCGTCGAGGTCGTCACGGACCTGCAGCAGGCCAATTCCGTGGTGGGCGAAACCGTGCTGCTGGCCGCGCACGGCGGGCTGATCATCGCGCTGACCGCGCGGCTGCTGGACCTGCCGGTCGGCACCTGGCCGTCGCTCGGTGGCATCTCGAACTGCCACTGGGTCGAGCTGGGGCGCCGCGACGGGAAGTGGCGGCTGCACGCCTACAACGCGGGGATGCACGGCTAGCCGATGGGGCCGCGCCTGTTGGTGTTCGGCGATTCGCTGAGCTTTCACGGTCCCGAAGGACCCTGCGCCGCCGACGAGCCGCGGCTGTGGCCCAACGTCGCGGCCGCTGCTCTCGGTGGCACCGCCGACCTGGTCGCGGGCATCGGCTGGAACGCCCGGGACGCCTGGTGGTCGCTGACCGGCGACCCGCGCGTGTGGGCCGACCTGCACCACGTCGACGCGGTCGTGCTCGCGATCGGCAGCATGGACACGCTGCCCTCGCCGTTGCCGACCTACCTGCGCACCGGCCTGCGCTACCTGCGGCCCGACCCGGTGCGGCGCGTCGTGCGGAAGGCCTATCTCGCGGCGCAACCGCGGCTGGCGGTGGCGCTGCGCGGCCGGCCCGCGGTGCTGCCGGCCAAGCTCACCGTGCAGTACCTCGACACCGCCGTGGGCGCGCTGCGCGTCCTGCGGCCGGAGCTGCCGATCTTCGGATGGCTGCCGTCGGTCCACCGCGCCGCGGCCTACGGCGGCGTGCACACGGCGCGCCCGGCCGCGGCGGCGGCCATGGCGGCCTGGGGTGCTCGGGCCGGAGTTCCGCTGCTGGACCTCGAAGCCGTGGTGGGGGAGCACGTGCTCGGCGGCGAAGGCAATCCGGACGGCATGCACTGGGGCTGGAAGGGGCACGCCGCGGTGGGCGACGCGATGTCCGTGTTGCTGGCGCCGGTGCTGGCCCCCGGCCACGTAGGCTGACGGCGTGTCGGTCGCCGTAGTCACGGATTCCACCGCCCACCTGCCGGAGGGCTTCGCCGAACGGCACGCGGTCCGGGTGGTGCCCCTGCACGTCCTGGTCGACGGCGTGGTGTCCCTCGACGGCGTCGAGACCGGGCCGGCGGCGGTCGCGGAGGCGATGAAGCAGCGGAAGATCGTCACGACGTCGCGGCCGACGCCCACCGAATTCGTCAAGGAGTACCAGGCCGCCTTCGCCGACGGCGCGGACGCGATCGTGTCGGTGCACCTCTCGCGCGAGCTGTCGGGCACCTGGGAAGCGGCGGTGCTGGCGGCGCAGGAGGTGGGGCCGGACCGGGTCCGCGTCGTCGACTCGCGGACCACGGCGATGGGGCTCGGGTTCGCCGCCCTGCACGCCGCTGCGGCCGCCGCCGAGGGAGCTACGGCGGCCGCCGTCGAAGCCGCCGCGGTGACGGCGGCCGGCTGCTCGTCGACGTTGTTCGTCGTGGAGACCTTGGACCACCTGCGCCGCGGCGGCCGGATCGGCCCGGCGGCGGCGCTGCTGGGCACGGCGCTGGCGGTGAAACCGGTGCTGCACATGTCCGAGGGCCGGATCCTGCCGCTGGAGAAGGTCCGCACGATGAACCGGGCGGTGGCGCGCCTGGTCGAGCTGGCGGCCCAGGCGGCGGCCGAGGACGACGTCGAGCTGGCGGTCCACCACCTGGCCTCGCCGGAGCGGGCGGTCGAGCTGGCGAACCGGCTCGAAGTGGCGGTGCCGCGCTCGGCGGGGTGCGTGGTTTCCGAGCTGGGCGCGGTGATCGGGGCGCACACGGGTCCCGGCGTGCTGGGGGTGGTCGTCCAGCGGACGGTCCCGCACACCACACCCGGGCAGGACTGAAACCCCAGGTCGCGGGCGCGCCACCGGCAATCCATCCACAACACCCCGGTTGTCCACAGGAAGCGCCACCACCCCTGTCACACCCCTCCCCACGCCCCCTAACGTCGATCGTGTGTTCGAGCAGTCCGCCCGGGATCCGGGCTCACCCGTCAACGACCGGCTCTCCTGGCTGGCCGACCAGCTCTCGCCCGACGCGAGCACGGTCGGCCCGGGCGGCCGGCTGATCCGGCGCTGGCTGCCGGGCGGACCGGCCGCGGCCGGCCGCCGCCGGTGGGCACTGGCCGGCGTCCTCGCCGCAGTGGTGGCGATCATCCTGGGCGCGGTCGCGCTGGCGGGCGGCGGTCCACCGCCGGAGCCCCCGCCCGCACTGCCCACCGCAAAACCGGCGGCAGAGGTGCGCGCGGCACCCCCGCCGGGCCTGGTGATCAGCGTGATCGGCCGCGTCCGGTCCCCGGGCTTGGTCACGGTGCCCCAGGGCGCCCGCGTGGCGGACGTCCTGCGCGCAGCCGGCGGCCCCGAGCCGGGAGCGGACATGGCCACCTTGAACCTCGCCCGCAAGGTAGCGGACGGCGAGCAGCTGGCGGTCGGCATCCCGGCACCCCCACCACCCCCGGACCTGAACCCGGGCTCCCCTGCACCCGGCGCAAAGGTCGACCTCAACACAGCCTCGGCCGCCCAGCTGGACACCCTCCCGGGAGTAGGCGAGGTAATGGCCACGCGCATCGTCCAGTGGCGCACAGACCACGGCGGCTTCACAAAGGTGGAGCAGCTGAGGGACGTCGACGGCATCGGAGAAAGCAAGTTCGCCCGCCTGCGAGACCAGGTGACGGTCGGATGACCACCTTCTCCGTGCCTGGCGTGCCCGTCGCGCCCGTCGCGCCCGTCGCGCCCGCTGTGCCCGCTGTGCCTGCCGTGCCCGTCGCGCCCGTCGCGCCCGCTGTGCCTGCCGTGCCCGTCATGCCCGCTGTGCCTGCCGTGCCCGTCATGCCCGCTGTGCCTGCCGTGCCTGCCGTGCCCGCTGTGCCTGCCGTGCCCGCCATGCCCGTCGCGCCCGCCATGCCCGCTGTACCTGCCGTGCCTGCCGTGCCTGCCGTGCCCGCTGTGCCTGCCGTGCCTGCCGTGCCCGCTGTGCCTGCCGTGCCCGCCATGCCCGTCGCGCCCGCCATGCCCGTCGCGCCTGCCGTGCCCGCCGCGCCTGCCCTTCGGTTCTCCGACGGCGCGGGCTCCGGCCTCAACCAGCGACTCGCCGCCTGCCCACATCCACTGCACGCCGTCGATGGTCTCGTCCGACAAGTCGACCCGCTTCCAGGCCGACTGACGCCGCAAGCCGCTCATTCGCACCTCTCGAAAGCGGGCTCGCTCGCTTTCGAGAGGTCGCGATCGGATGAGTGCTCGCTGCCGCCGGCACCCGGCAAGGCGTGGCTTCCTATCGCGTGGGCTCGCTTCCGAGCAGCGGCTGGCCGCCCACCCGTGTCCCCAGCGCCCGTCGACCAACCCACCCCCACTCGCAACCCGGCTGCCGGTGCCCCTCAGAAGTGGCTCGCTCGCATGCTCGCGGCAGGTGGCGGTCCGATGAGCACCTTCTGTCGCCAGCACCCGACAGGACGTGTGGCTCTCCGAACGCGCGGGCTTGCTCCCAACCTGCGGCTCGCCGCCCTACCCACATCGACATCGCTTCTGGACCCGCACCGCCCGTGGGCTGGCTGCCGGTGCTTCTCGGAAGCGGTTCGCTCGCATGCTTTCGGGAGGTGGCGATCGGATGAGCGCCTTCTGCGGCCGGTGCCCGACAGGGCGTGTGGCTCTCCGATCGCGTGGGCTCGCTTTCGAGCTGCGGCTCGCCGCCCGCCCGCATCGACAGCGCCCGCTGATCAACCCGCACCGCCCGGGGACCGGCGGACGCCGCCTGCTGGCTGGCTGGCCGGTGCCTCCCGGATGCGCTCGCGGCAGGTGGCGGTCCGATGAGCACGGTGGCACATACTCGGCTTTCCGTCGCCGGCACCGACGGTGTGGCCGAGAAGGCTCCCTCGCGGAAGGGGGCAGCCGGACGAGCGCCGTCCGGGCGGTCGAAGACATGCGCCATTTGCGCGGCGTGGGCTCACTTTCAACCAGCACCTGGCCGCCCGTCCGTGTCCGCAGTGCCGCCCACTTTGGTTCCGTCCACCAAAGCGAGCTGCTCGCGGCCCGGCCGCCCACACCTCGCAGGAGCGGATCGCCCGCCCGAGAAGGCGGTCACGTGAAGCGCTCCCAGCTCACCACGGCCGGCACCAGCGACCTGCCCAAGTCCGCCGTCCCACAGAAGGTGACACCAGAATGACCACCCTCCCAGCAACCGACACCCGCCAGGACATGCGGCTAGTCCCGGCAGCCGCGGCCTGCTGGCTGGCAGCATTGGCCGGCTTACTGCTCGGCTGGTGGACGACCGTCGCCACCGGCCTGGCCTCGACAATGATCGCCGGCCTCATCCTGTGGCGAGCCCGCAATCACCCCCGGGCGCGCGACGCGGCAGCGGCCCTCCTGATCCTCGGCCTCCTCGCCGCCGGCCCGGTCGCCTGGCGAATCCGCGACGCCCAACGTGACGAACTCCGCACGGCAGAAGGCCTACCGGCCGCATTACGAGTCGTCGTCGCCGAGCGCCCGAAACCCGTGCGCAGCGCGGGATACGCCGACCGCCAAGCAGGCGCCCGGTCGGTCGTCGTCGCGGCCGACGTCCGCACAGCCTCGGTCGACGGACGGCCGGTCCCTTCCTCCGGCCGCGTCCTCCTGCTGGCCCCGGTCGAGCAGTGGACCTCCCTGCTACCAGGCCAGGAGGTGACCGCGACCGGCCTCCTGATGCCGCCGCGCGGCTCAGACCTGACCGTCGCGGTGCTGTCCGTACGCGGTCCACCGGCCGACCCGGGCCCGTCGCCGTGGTGGCAACAGGCGGCGGCCGAGCTGCGCGCCGGGCTCCACGACCTGTGCCAGGTCCTGCCGGACGAACCCGCGGGTCTCCTCCCGGGCCTGGTGCTCGGCGACACGAGCGCGTTGTCTCCGCGCGTCGAGCAGGAGTTCGTCTCCGCCGGACTCGCGCACCTCACCGCGGTCAGCGGGGGCAACCTCGCCGTCGTCTGCGGGGCGGTCCTGCTCCTGTTGCGCCTGCTCCGGCTCGGCCCCCGGCTGTCGGCCGCCGCGGCCGGGACGTGCCTGGCCGGGTTCCTCGTTCTCGTCGGCCCGGAGCCGAGCGTGCTGCGTGCCGGCGTCATGGCGGCCGTGGCACTCCTGGCCCTGGCGCTGGGACGCCGCGGTTCTGCGTTGCCCGCACTGGCCTTCGCGGTGTGCCTGCTGGTGGTGGCGGACCCGGCGATGGCCACCGACTTCGGCTTCGCCCTGTCGGTGTGCGCCACCGGCGGGCTGGTCCTGCTCGCGCCCCGGTGGGCCGGCGCCCTGGTCCGCCGCGGGATCCCGCCGGGGTTCGCGGAAGGGCTGGCCGTCCCGCTGGCGGCCTTCCTGGTGACGGCGCCTGTGCTCGCGGGCATGGCGGGGTCGGTGAGCCTGGTTTCGGTGCTGACCAACGTCCTCGCCGCGCCCGTCGTGGCTCCAGCGACGGTGCTCGGCGTGCTGGCGACGATCACCGGTCCGTGGTGGCCGGGCGCCGGGAGGCTCCTGGTGCACCTGGCCGACCCCGAGGCCCGGTGGCTGATCACGGTGGCCCGGCACGGTGCCCGGGCTCCGGGCGCGGTCATCGCCTGGCCCGGCGGCTGGGTGGGCGGTCTCCTGGCCGCCGTCGTCCTGGCGGGGCTGGCGCTCGCGGTCCGGCACCGGAAGGTGCGGGTGCTGATGGCCGTGCTCGTCGCCGGTGCGCTGCTGGTGTTCGTGCCGGTCCGGGTGGTGGCGCCGGCGTGGCCGCCGCGGAACTGGGCGATGGTCGAGTGCGACGTCGGCCAAGGTGACGCGGTCGTGCTGGCGACCGCCGAGCCGGGGCGCGCGGTCGTCGTCGATGCCGGGCCCGAGCCGGGGCCGGTCGACGAGTGCCTGCACCGGCTGGCGGTCGACCGGGTTCCGCTGCTGGTGCTGAGCCACCTGCACGCCGACCACATCGGCGGTCTCGCCTCGGTCTTCGACGGCCGCGCGGTCGGTGCGATCGCCGTCGGCCCCGGGCGGTCGCCGGGATGGGCGTGGCGCCAGGTCGCCGCCGAGGCCGGCCGGCGGGCGGTGCCGCTGGTGGAACTGAACCCGGGGGAGCGGCTGGACTGGCCGGGCCTGGCGCTCGACGTCCTCGGCCCGCGTTACGTACCGGCGCGGCAAGACGGGCCCCAGGACGGCACGACGATCAACAACAGCTCGGTGGTCATCCGGGCGGAAACCACGGCCGGCCGGGTCCTGCTGACCGGCGATGTCGAACTGGCCGCGCAGGCGGACCTGCTGGCCGACATCGGAGATCTGAAGGCGGAGGTGCTGAAGGTGCCCCATCACGGCAGCCGTTACTCGCTGCCGTCGTTCCTCGCGGCGGTGGCTCCGCGGGTGGCGTTGGTCAGCGTCGGGGCGGGAAACACGTACGGCCACCCCAGCAAGTCCACAATGGACACCTTGGTGGCGCTCGGCGCGCGAGTCACTCGCACCGACGAGGACGGCGACACCGCGGTGGTCACCGGAACGGCAATAGTCCGCCGTGGCGAGCCGCGCGGCCCGCCGCGACGCTGAGTGCCGGGGCAGGCCGACTGCCCGCCCCGGCCGGAGCTCAGTAGCCGAGGGCCTCGTTCACGGCCGCGGCCGAGGGCGGCAGGGTGGCCTTGGGGCCGACGTGGTTCTCGATCGCGTCGAGGGTCTTGAGGCCGTCGCCGGTGATCAGCAGGACCGTCTCGGCGTCCGGGTCCAGCTTGCCCGTCTCGACCAGCTTCTTCGCCGTGGCGACGGTGACCCCGCCCGCCGTCTCGGTGAAGATGCCTTCGGTGCGGGCGAGCAGGCGGATGCCTTCGACGACCTCTTCGTCGGAGACGTCCTCGATCGCGCCGCCGGTGCGGTTGACGATGTCGAGCACGTACGGGCCGTCGGCCGGGTTGCCGATCGCCAGCGAACGGGCGATGGTGTCCGGCTTCACCGGCTGGACCACGTCGTGGCCTTCGCGGAACGCGGCCGACACCGGCGAGCAGCCGGTGGCCTGCGCGCCGAACACCTTGTACGGGCTGGCGTCCACGAGGCCGAGCTGACCCAGCTCACGGAAACCCTTGTCCACCTTGGTCAACTGCGAACCGGAGGCGATCGGGACGACGATCTGCGGCGGGATGCGCCAGCCGAGCTGCTCGGCGACCTCGAAGGCCAGCGTCTTCGAGCCTTCCGAGTAGTACGGCCGGACGTTCACGTTGACGAACGCCCACTTCGGGTGCTCGCCGGCGAGCTCGGTGGCGAGGCGGTTGACGTCGTCGTAGTTGCCGTCGATGGCGAGGAGGTCACCGTCGTACACCGCGGTGGTGAGGATCTTGGCGCGCTCGAGGGTCTTCGGGATCAGCACGACCGACCGCCAGCCGGCGCGGGCCGCGGCGGCGGCCGTCGCGTTGGCCAGGTTGCCGGTCGACGGACACGCGAGCACCTCGAACCCGAACTCGCGGGCCGCGGCCAGCGCGACGGCGACGACGCGGTCCTTGAACGAGTGCGTCGGGTTGCCGGTGTCGTCCTTGACCCACACGCGCTTGAGGCCGAGCGCCTTGGCGAGGCGGTCGGCGCGGACCAGCCGCGTCGCGCCCGGCTCGGTGTTCGGGATCTCTTCGACGTTGGACGGAACCGGAAGGAGCTTCTTGTAGCGCCAGATGTTCTTGGGGCCGGCCTCGATGTCTTCGCGGCGGACGCGGCCGAAGTCGTAGGCGACCTCGAGCGGCGAGAAGTCTTCGGCGGAGACGAACTCCGGGGCCAGCGGCTGCCGGTGGCCCTCTTCCTTCGACACCAGTTCGACGGCGGGACCGAGATCCGGGGTCTTCGTGGTGGAGGTCGTGCCGAGGGTGGCGGTCATCGCGAGGTTCCTTTCCTCATCTGCCCCGCCGAAGCGGGCCGGAATTGGCACCGTGGTCGTCAGCTACCCCGCGATCGCGGGATGACGGGCTGTACGCCGGTTGCCGGGGCTTCGTCGGGCCGTTCCCTCTGCCCCTCTGGATGAGCGGTATTCGGTTGTCGGTGCCACGCACGCCGGATCGTCCGGGGCGGGCTGCCTCGGCTACACCGTACGACATCGCGCTCGCGCCGTGCCACGGTGGCCGCCCGACATCACCGGAGCGGGGGCACCGGAGCGCAAGTGAGAGGATTCCCGGGTGACCGCGCAAGCCACCGCCCCGGCCCCGCTGCAGCTGGTGCTGGGGGAGGAAGAACTGCTGATCGAGCGGGCCGTCCGCGAGACGCTCGCCGCCGCCCGCGCGACGGACCCGACCGCGGAGCTGACCCGCGTCCGGGTGTCCGATCTCACAGCGCCCGAGCTGGCCGAACTGGTCAGCCCGTCGCTGTTCAGCGAGGGCCGGGTGATCGTCCTGGAGTCGGCGCAGGACATCTCGCAGGAGCTGGCCGACGCCGTCGCGAGCTACCTGAAGGACCCGGCGGACGGGGTCGTGCTCGTTGTCGTGCACACCGGCGGCGGCCGCAGCAAGGCCGGCAAGTCGCTCCCGGCCGCGCTGAAGAAGGCCGGTGCTGAGGTCACCGAGTGCCCGAAGCTGACCAAGCCGGCCGAGCGGGAGCAGTTCGTGCGCCACGAGGTGCGCCGGGTGGGCGGCAAGATCGACCCGGCGGGGGTGGCCGCCCTCCTCGACGCCGTGGGCTCCGACCTGCGGGAACTCTCCTCGGCGGCGACGCAGCTGGTCGCGGACACCGGCGGGGCCGTCGACGCCGACGCGGTCCGCCGCTACCACCGCGGCCGCGCCGACGTCACCGGGTTCGCAGTCGCGGAGAAGGCCGTCAGCGGTGACCGCTCGGCGGCGCTGGAGTCGCTGCGGTGGGCGATGCAGCTGGGCGTCCCGCACGTCCTGGTCGCGGACGCTCTGGCCGACGCGGTCCGCACGATCGCCCGGGTCTCCGGCGCGGGCCGGGGCAACCCGAACCAGCTGGCGGGCGAACTCGGCATGCCGCCGTGGAAGATCCGCAAGGCGCAGGGCCAGTCCCGCGGCTGGAACCCCGACGGCCTGGCGACGGCGATGCGCGTGGTCGCGCGGCTGAACGCCGAGGTCAAGGGCGTGGCGGCGGACCCGAACTACGCGCTGGAACGAGCGGTCCTCGAGGTGGCGGCGGCCAAGGGCGACCGCTGACGCCGCGAGCCGCGGCGCTGCCGTCCCGGGGCGCCGCGGCCGGTCGGTGCCGGCCCCACCACGGACACGAAGAAGGCCCCGGCCGAAGCCGGGGCCTTCCCAGAAATCAACCAGCTCAGAGCGCGTTGACGCGCTTCGCGAGCGCCGACTTCTTGTTGGCGGCCTGGTTGGCGTGGATGACGCCCTTCGAGACGGCCTTGTCCAGCTTCTGGGCGGCGTCGCGCTGCAGCTCGACGGCCTTGGCCTTGTCGCCGGCCTCGGCGGCTTCGCGGACCTTGCGGATCGCGGTCTTCACCGAGGACCGGATCGCCTGGTTGCGCTGACGCGCCTTCTCGTTCGTCGTGATGCGCTTGATCTGCGACTTGATGTTGGCCATAGGGCAACTCCTGTTTCACTCGGTGAGATCGCCGCCGCGCTGAAGTGGCCCCGGTGGAACCGGGTTTCCTCCATGACGGAATGCCGCACGGGCAGCGAGCGACCACTCTAACAGCCGGGCCGCGGGCGTCCGGAGCCGGGAGTACGGTGGACGGCGGTAGTGCCTAGGGTTCCGTCGCCGGTCCGCGCTCCCAGCTCGACCCAACCAGGACCGGTGGGTCTGGTCCGAGCGGCACCATCGGCGGGCCCGGACGGCCGGTCGTTCATCTGACGGGGCAAAAGCCTGGAGGACCCGGTTTCGCGCGCGCGAAAAACCGAAGGGGTCCGATGAACGCCACCGCCCTGTCCCTAGTCCTCGTCGCGGCCGTCGTGCACGCCGCCTGGAACCTCGCCGCGAAGCGGATTTCCTCCGGCGGCACCCAGTTCGTCTGGCTCTACTACACCGTCGGCGCCGTCGCGCTGCTGCCGATCACGGTCGTCCAGCTCGTCGTCGGAGCCGGCCGTCCACAGTGGAGCTGGCTGCTCGCCGCCGTCGTCACCTCCGTGCTGCACATCGCCTACGGCATCGTCCTGCAACGCGGGTACCGCGTGGGGGACCTGTCCGTCGTCTACCCCGTCGCGCGGGGCACCGGGCCGCTGCTGTCGGTGCTGGCCGCCGTCCTCGTGCTCGGCGAACGGCCCGGTCCGCTCGGCCTGCTCGGCGCGTTCCTGGTGATCGCCGGCGTCCTGGTGATCAGCACCGGCCGCAAGGCGGGTGACCCGCAAGCGGTCAAAGCGGGGATCTTCTACGGCCTGCTGACCGGCGCCGTCATCGCCGGCTACACGCTCTGGGACGCGCACTCGGTGACCGGCCTCGGCGTGCCGCCGGTCGTCTATTTCGGCCTCGGCTCGGTCCTGCAGAGCGTCCTGCTCGTGCCCGGCGCGCTGGCCGGGCGTGCCGAGGTCGGCCGCGTCTGGCGCGAGCACCGCCGGGAGGTGCTGCTCGTCGGGCTGCTGTCGCCGGTCGCCTACATCCTCGTGCTGTTCGCCCTGACCATGGCGCCGGTCAGCCTGGTCGCACCCGCCCGGGAGCTGAGCATCGTGCTCGGCGGCCTCGCCGCGTGGCTGGTCCTGGGCGAGCGGGACGCCGTGCGGCGGCTGGCCGGCTCGGTGATCGTGCTGTCCGGCATCGCGGCGATTGCGGCCGCCTGAGCCCGTCCGGTAGGGATGGTCGGATGGAGATCCTGAAGAGCCGGCTGCTGATCCGCCCGCGGGACGCCGCCGCTTCCACGGCGTTCTACCGCGACACCCTCGGCCTGGCCGTGGAGCGGGAGTTCCCGGGCGGCACCGTGTTCTTCCTCGGCCACGGCTCCCTGGAGGTCTCCGGCGCGGGCGAGACGGGCGCGTCCCCCGATCTGGTGCTCTGGCTGCAGGTCCGGGACCTCGCCGGCACCCTGGCCGAGCTCGAGGCGAAGGGGCTGGCACCGGTGCGCGACGCCCGGCGTGAGCCGTGGGGCCTCGACGAGGCCTGGATCGCCGATCCGGACGGCACGCGCATCGTGCTGGTCGAGGTGCCCGAGGGCCACCCGATCCGCACGGACACCCGCTAGGCCGGCTTGACCGCGCGCAGCTGGGCGGCGAGCGCGGCGAACCCCGGCGGCTCCCAGGTCCAGGTCTGCAGGTCGGCGAACCCCGCGGCGGTGGCTTCGTCGGCCAGGACGTGCCTGCTCACGGGCAGCCACTTTTCGTGCGCGGACAGCAGCAGCCGCCCGCCCGGGCGCAGCACCCGGAACAGCTCGGCGAACCCGGCCGCGCGGTCTTCCCACAGCATGACGTTGTTCACGCTCAGGACGGCGTCGACGGACCCGTCGGGCTCGCCGGTGTGCGCCGCCGACCCTTCGCGCAGCTCGGCGCGGCCGCCGCAGCGCTCCTGGCACAGCGTCAGCATCTCGAGGGAGGGATCGACGCCGATGGCGCGCCCGGCCAGGCGCGCGGCGGCGTCCAGGCCGACGCCGGGGCCGGGGCCGACGACCAGGACGGTCTCGTCCGGCTCGATCTTCGCGAGGTCGACGACGCGGTGTTCGGTCGCGGCGTTGCCGCGGGCCATGACCCAGCCGCCGAGGCGGCCGAGCGCGCCGGAGGGGTGACCGAACGTCCGGTCGAGGACGCGGGCGAACCCGCTGGTCTCCGGCTGGGGAGGGGGTACCGGCTGGTGCGGAGTGCTCATACTTCGAGGGCACCACGGATCGCGGAACCCCGCATCGGGGATGACCCCCACCCGCACCCGGAGGGCCATGGGAACATAGAGGTGGCCATCCCCGACTTTCCGAGGACTCATTCGAGTGACGACGTTCGCCGACACCACCTTCACGCCGCCGGAGCTGATCCGGAACTTCTGCATCATCGCGCACATCGACCACGGCAAGTCGACCCTGGCCGACCGCATGCTGCAGCTCACCGGCGTCGTCGAAGAGCGCGCCATGCGGGCCCAGTACCTCGACCGGATGGACATCGAGCGCGAGCGCGGCATCACGATCAAGGCGCAGAACGTCCGGCTGCCCTGGAAGGTCGACGGCCAGGACCACGTCCTGCACATGATCGACACGCCCGGCCACGTGGACTTCACCTACGAGGTCTCCCGGGCCCTGGAGGCGTGCGAAGGCGCGATCCTGCTGGTCGACGCGGCGCAGGGGATCGAGGCCCAGACGCTGGCGAACCTGTACCTGGCGCTGGAGAACAATCTCCAGATCATCCCGGTGCTCAACAAGATCGACCTGCCCTCGGCCGACCCCGACAAGTACGCGGGTGAGCTCGCCCACATCATCGGCTGCGAGCCGGAGGACGTGCTGCGGGTCTCGGCCAAGACCGGCATGGGCGTCGGCGCGCTGCTCGACGAGGTCGTGAAGCAGGTCCCGGCGCCGCAGGGCGACGCCGACGCGCCCGCCCGCGCGATGATCTTCGACTCGGTCTACGACACCTACCGCGGTGTCGTCACCTACATCCGCGTCGTCGACGGCAAGATCACCCCGCGCGAGCGGATCCGGATGATGTCGACCGGCGCCACGCACGAGCTCCTCGAGGTCGGGATCATCTCGCCGGAGCCGAAGCCGAGCAAGGGCCTCGGCGTCGGCGAGGTCGGCTACCTGATCACCGGCGTGAAGGACGTCCGGCAGTCGAAGGTCGGCGACACCGTGACCTCCGAGCGCCACGGCGCCAAGGAGGCGCTGGCGGGCTACCGCGAACCGAAGCCGATGGTCTACTCCGGGCTGTACCCGGTGGACGGTTCCGACTACCCCGAGCTGCGCGAGGCGCTGGACAAGCTCCAGCTGAACGACGCCGCGCTCGACTACGAGCCGGAGACGTCGGTGGCGCTGGGCTTCGGCTTCCGCTGCGGCTTCCTCGGCCTGCTGCACCTGGAGATCACCCGCGACCGGCTCGAGCGCGAATTCGGCCTCGACCTGATCTCGACGGCGCCGAACGTCATCTACCGCGTGGTGCTCGAAGACCGCAGCGAGGTCGTCGTGACGAACCCGTCCGACTGGCCGACCGGGCTGAAGATCGCCGAAGTGCACGAGCCGGTGTCGAAGGTGAGCATCCTCGCGCCGTCGGAGTTCGTCGGCACGATCATGGAACTGTGCCAGACGAAGCGGGGCTCGCTGCTCGGCATGGACTACCTGTCCGAGGATCGCGTCGAGCTGCGCTACAACATTCCGCTGGCGGAAATCATCTTCGATTTCTTCGACACGCTGAAGTCGCGTACGCGCGGCTACGCGTCTCTCGATTACGAAGAGGCCGGCGAGCAGATTTCGGATCTGGTCAAGGTGGACATCCTGCTGCAGGGCGAAACCGTGGACGCGTTCTCGGCGATCGTGCACAAGGACGCGGCCTACGGCTACGGCAACCGGATGGCGACGCGGCTGCGCGAGCTGATCCCGCGCCAGCAGTTCGAGGTCCCGATCCAGGCGGCGGTCGGGTCCCGGATCATCGCTCGCGAGACGATCCGCGCGATCCGCAAGGACGTTCTGGCCAAGTGCTACGGCGGTGACATCTCGCGGAAGCGGAAGCTGCTGGAGAAACAGAAGGAAGGCAAGAAGCGGATGAAGACCGTCGGCCGGGTCGAGGTTCCGCAGGAAGCCTTCGTCGCCGCACTGTCCACTGAGGACTCCGGCAAGAAGAAGTAGCTGTTCTGTTGATGTGACAGCGGCGCCCATATTCACGCCACCGAGTGAATATGGGCGCCGAACCCGCGTTCGATGCGGTTTCTGTCGGTGCTCTCTGGTGTCCTCTGGTGCGAAGAGCGAAAGGAGAGCACCATGACGGTCATGGCAGACATCGAGCATCCCGCCGATTCGGGCCCCCTGACGGTGCAGGACCTCGAGGGGATGCCGGACGATGGCCGACGCCACGAACTCATCGACGGGGTGCTCGTCGTGAGCCCCGCGCCGGGACTGAGACACCAGAAGATCGCGTACGGGCTCTATGGCGTACTGGAAGCTGCGTGCCCGCCTGATTGCGAAGTGGTCGGAGCGCCGTTCGCGGTGCACTCGGGCGACCGGATCGAGCTCCAGCCGGATCTCCTGGTCGGCCGGGGCGAGGACTTCACCGAGCTGGACCTCCCGGCACCACCGCTCCTGGCGGTCGAGGTGCTGTCGCCGAGCACGGCGATCCACGACCTCAACACCAAGAAGGCGGTCTACGAACGGCTCGGCACGGGCAGCTATTGGGTGATCGATCCCCAGGAGCCCGCGCTGACGGTGTTCGAGCTCGACGCGGACGGCGGCTACCACCAGGCGGCCAAGGCAGCGGGCAACGAGGTGCTCGAGCTCGAGCGGCCGTTCCGGGTCCGGATCGTCCCACGCGAACTGCTGGGCCGCCTCGGCTGACCCCAGCCGCCGCCGGGCTCACCGGCGGCGGCCGGGTCGGCTGGTCTGTCGGGGTTGGCTGGCCTGCTGGGGTGGACGGGTTTGCCGAGGCGGCCGGTCTGCTGATGCGGCCGGGTCGGCTGGCCTGCTGGTGTCGCTCGGCCTGCCTGGGGTTGCCGGGGTGGCTGTGTCTGCCCAGGGTGGCCGGGCTCGCCGAGGCGGTCGGGCCTGCCGGGACAGTCGGCTTGCCGGGGGCGGCCGGGCTCGCCGAGGCGGTCGGTCTGCCGGTGCGGCTGGGCCTGCCCGGGCGGCGTGGCGGGCTTCGCGGGTGGCGCCTCCGGTCAGTTGCGGCTGGGCCTGTCCAGGCGGCGTGGCGGGCTTCGCAGGCGGCGCCGCCGGTCAGTGCGGCCGGAAGCGGGGGGTGCCGCGGAGCTGGGCGTCCAGCTGCCGGTGGCGTAGTTCCTTCCGGAGCCGCTCGAGCACCGCGTCGAACAGGGCCGGCGGGAGGATTGCCGTCTGCTCGAACTGCCGTCGCTGCGGTGGGGCCGGCTCGAGCTTGCCGCGGGGCGCGTAGCGCTGCACCGAGCTCTCCACGCCTCCTCCCGTGACCAGGTCTACCCACAGGGCGTCGCGCAGGTAGCCGTCGCCGAAGCGGGATGAGCGGCGGGCCGTCACCTCCGCTATCTCCGGCCATGGCACCAAACGCGTGCTGAGGGTGCCCGCCGGCAGGCGGATGCCCTCGTCGCCGATTGTGAGGTCGCGTAGGCCCTCGAAGCCACGCTTCAGGTCCCGCGCTCGCGAAATGCGGTAGGCCACGACAGCCACGAGCACGCTCGCCGCGTAGGCGCCGCCGATCAGCCATGGTGAGACGCCGCGCACCAGCCCCGCGGCGAGCGCCGCGCCGAATCCGGCGTCGGCGACGATGAGCAAGCCGACCAGGGTCTTGACCGGCGTGCTGACGCGGGGCGGGGACTCGGACAACGGGACCACTCCTGGGGCCGGACGGGTCAGGGATTGCCGATTATCCGGTCTGCCCGGATGAACACCGCGACCCGCCGCTCTTCGGCCATCACGCGGTCGTACTCGGCCCAGTCGTCGTGGGTTCCGGTGGCGGCGATGAAGACGTCGCGCAGCAACTGCGGCAGGCCTGCGGGGTCGAACGCCGGGTCCGGGTCGTCGGGGCCGATGAGGTGGGTGGCACCGGTGACCGACAGCCAGTTCCAGCCGCGCCGGAAGGTGAGGGTGGCGTGCCCGGCCCGCCTCAGCAAGGCGAGCTTGTGCGCCTTCCCGACGGCGACGTACGCGACACCCGGGGCACCGGTCACCGGATCGTCGAAGACACCGGCATTGACGACGGAGGCGTGCACGGTGCCGTCCGCCCGCGTCGTGGCGACGGTGGCGAGGCCGTGCTCCTGCAGCGACAGCGTGCGAACCTGCTCCAGATCAGCGCTCATGGCCCCAACCTAGCGCCCGGAGGCCAGACATGGCCCGCATCGCCGTCCACCACGTGGACCTCGTCGAGCACGACGTCCCGCTCGAAGGTCGCCGCAGCGAAGGAGACAGCGCCGCCGAACACGGCGCCGTCCTGGTGGGGCACGCCGTCGATCATGCGGACGCCGCCGAACAACGCCTCGTCGCGGAACACGGCTTCGTCGAACATCGCGCCGTTGCGGAAGATCGCTCCCCGGAACAGCGCCGAGCCGTGGAAATGGGCGCGCTTGAAGTTCGCGGACCTGCCGAACTCGCTGCCGCCGAAGATCGCGTAGCCGGTGAATTCGACGTCCTCGAAGCGGGTCCAGCCCGCGAAGCGCGCTCCTCCGAACCGGACGTTGCCGACCCGGCAGCCCCGGAAGTCGAAGTGGCACAGCACGGCACCCGTCAGGTTGAGGGTGATCCCCGGCCAGAACTCCGGACGCGGCCCGCCCGCCGCGTCGCCCGGGTAGAGGTGATCGGCCAGGATGCGCTGGGCCGTTCCGCGCACTTCGAGCTCCTGATCGGTCTGCTGCGGGTCCGGCACGTCTTGGTCCGGCTCGGACGTGCGCAACGACGACCAGGGCGGCAGCTGGGGGCCGGTGGGCAGCGTGTACGGCAGCCGGAGGTAGGCGCACAGGAGGTTGACGATCGTCTGCCGCTGGTCCGGCGTGTTCTGGGCCAGCCGCTCCAGCGCGTAGAGACCGGCCAGCCGGATCGGGGTCTTCTCGGAGCCCAGCTGGTCCGCGGCCTTGGTGTAGAGCTCGGTGATGCGCCGTTCCGCCGCGTCGACCCGCGCGTCCTCGGCCAGCCGCCGCTGGTGCGCGGCGTTGTCCGCGGCCATCTGCTCGACGTGCTTCTGAGCGTGTTCGCGCTGGGCGAGCTCCTGCTCCTTCCGGCGCAGTTCGAGCTCGCCCAGGCGCTGGCGTCGCGCGGCCAGCACCAGTGCGACGGCGCCGCCCGCGCCGAGCACCACGTTCCCGGTCGCGCGGAAGACGTCCAGCTGCGCCTGGTCCGCCGGGGTGCCGGCGCCGAACAGCGCCAGCAGCAGCCAGAGCGTCCCGACCGCGACCACGACGACGATCAGCCCGGCGAGCACGATGGCCCGGGTGGTGAGCACCTTGCCCAGGCGCTCGGCGCGAAAGCCGGACAGCGCGGGTTGCTCCGGGGCGTGGCCGTCCGGCCGTGCGGGCGTTTCGCTCACCCGTCGACTGTGCCACGCCCCGGCCGCTCACGTCAGCAGGTGCCGTTGTCGGTCCACACTCCCCACTGGCCCGTCGTTCCCGGTTCCTCGCCCTGCGTCCACCACTTCGCCGCCCACTTGTGGCCGTTGTGGGACACCACGTTCCCGCCCGGGTACACCTGCGTGGCGCTCCACGCCGGGTCCGTGCACGTGCCCGGGTTCGTCGTCCCGCCCGTGTCCCACGCGACCTGCGATGACCGGTAGAAGCCGATGCCCTGCGCCACCCACCGCGGCGCCTGTGCGCCCAACCGGGTCCGGAAGGCCGTCCAGTCGTGCGTCGACCACGGGGACCAGCCGAGCTCCGCGTGCGCCGCCAGTCGTGGGAACGCCAGGTAGTCGATGTCCGCCGGCTTGACCACCGTCTCCGTCCACAGTGGTGACTCCACGCCGCGGACCGCCGACTCGCCCACGCCCGACAGGTACGCTCCCGGGTTCCAGTTGTACGCGTCCTGGACCTCGACGTAGCCCGCCCACGACAGGCCGATCGGTGACGAGCTGTTGTACTTCATGTCCAGGTACGCCTTGTTCGCCGGCGACAGGATCACCTTGCTGCCGCGGGAAACCGCCGCCGAGACGCCCGCGTCGGACGTCGTCGTCCCCCAGAACTGCGGCGATGCCGAAGCCGGCAGGGTGGCCTTGGCGATGTCGTGCCAGCCGATCACCGACTTGCCCGTCGCCGCCACCAGGGGGAGCACCTTGTTCATGAACGTCAGGTAGTCTGCCTGCGACGTCGCCGATGCTTCGTCGCCGCCGATGTGGAGGTACGGGCCCGGGGTCAGGGCCGCCAGCTCGCGCAGGACGTCCGCGACGAACGTGTACGTGATGTCCTTCGAGATGCACAGCGAGCTGTAGCCGACCGCGGTGTCCGTGCGCAACGCCGGCGCCACCCCGTTGCAGTTCAGCTCCGCGTACGACGCCAGGGCCGCGTTCACGTGCCCCGGCATGTCGATCTCCGGGATGACCGTGATGTGGCGGGAAGCCGCGTAGTTCACGATGTCCGTGTACTGCGCCTTCGTGTAGTAGCCGCCCGCGCCGCCGCCCACCTGGGTGCTGCCGCCGTAGGTTGTCAGGCGGGGCCAGCTGTCGATCTGGATCCGCCAGCCCTGGTCGTCGGCCAGGTGCAGGTGCAGGTTGTTGATCTTGTACTGGGCCAGCTGGTCGAGGTACCGCTTGACCGTCGACACCGGGTGGAAGTGGCGGGCGACGTCGAGCATCGCGCCGCGGTAGGCGAACCTCGGGTAGTCCAGGATCGTCGCGCCCGGGATGCTCCACGGCCCGGGCTGCGCCGACGCGCTTTCGACCTGGCCCGGCAGCAGCTGCCGCAACGTCTGGACGCCGGCGAAAAGCCCGTCGGCGGTGGCGGCCCGCACGGTGACCGACGACGCCGTCGACACGAGCTGGTAGCCCTGCGCGCCGACGGACGCGGGTGCGCCGCTGAGCAGCAGCGCGATGCTGCCGGCCGGCACGGACGCCGGCGCGTCGGACACCGGCAGCGCGAAGCCGGTCGACGGCCGCAGCACGCCGGCCAGGTAGTCGCCGACCTGCCGCGCGGGGGCCGAACCCGCCTCGGTGACGATCGCGGTGGTCGAGACCAGCGGGAACGCGACGCCGGCCGCCGGGGTCACCGAGACCGGCACCGGCACGATCGACTGCAACGCCGGCGTGGCCGCCACGGCCGGCGTGCTGTGTGCGGCTGTCGTACCGGCGCCGACCAGGGCCAGCACGGCGAGTGCGCGGCCGAGCCGCCGCGTCAACGGATGCTTCACCGGGGGACCTCCAGGCAGAAGGGATGCGACCTCGCCGTCGCACCTGCCCGGATCGTCGCATTTCCCGCCGATGTGGTCTAGACCAAACTGGGTGGTTAGGCTCGCTTCGTGACGCGGGACTTCGCGCCGGGCTCGCCGTTCGCGCTGCTCTCGAGCGCCGAGACGG
The DNA here is from genome assembly GCF_053601215.1 of Amycolatopsis sp. NPDC004772. Lineage (NCBI taxonomy): Bacteria > Bacillati > Actinomycetota > Actinomycetes > Pseudonocardiales > Pseudonocardiaceae > Amycolatopsis > Amycolatopsis sp. NPDC004772. The sequence goes on along the minus strand of NZ_JBSGBK010000017.1, from coordinate 6,810 downwards.
CCACCTGGTACGCCTACATGAAGGTGCACCTCCGGCTGGAGTACGAGCTGAACCGGCAGCTGCGCGCCGACAGCGGGATCTCGCTCGCCGACTACCACGTGCTGGTCGCCCTGACGAGCGAGCCCGGCGGCCGGATGCGGGTCACCGACCTCGCGATCCGCATCGGCTGGGAGCGCAGCCGGCTATCGCACCACCTGAAGCGGATGCGGGCGCGCGAGCTGGTCGAGACCGGGACCGCCGCCGACGACCGCCGTGTGACCGAGGTCGTGCTGGCGGAAACCGGCTGGGAGGTGCTGCGGCGGGCCGCGCCGGATCACGTCGGCTTCGTGCGCGAAGCGTTCCTGGACGCCCTGGGGGACGACGAGAAGGCGCAGCTCACCACCCTGTTGGACCGCGTCTACGACACGCTCGTCGAGAAGGGCAGCCTGCCCCGACCGGACGACCACCCCTGACACTTACGTGACATGTCACGTAATATGGCCGGGACTCGAGGAGGACGTGAATGGCGACGGTGGCCGAACTCATGGAAGCCAACTTGCTCAAGGTGTTCAACGAGCGCGACGACGAGCGGCGCGCGAAGGCGATCGCCGAGACCTACGCTCCCGACGTCGAATTCGCCGACCCGGAAGGGGTCGCGACCGGCCGCGAGGAGCTGAACGCGAAGGCGAAAGGCCTGCTCGAGCAGTCGCCGGGCTTCGTCTTTTCGCCCGCGGGCCCGGTGCTGGTCAATCACAACCTGGGGCACCTCGCGTGGCAGCTCGGCCCGGACGGCGCGCCGCCCGTCGTCCGGGGGATCGACGTCGCGCTCGTCGAGGAGGGGCTGATCACGAAGCTCTACACGATGTTGCTGCCGGACTGAGTACTACGCTCGGGAGCATGTTCGACGAGCTGACGTTCCCGGTCGTCGCCGCGCCGATGGCCGGCGGTCCCACCACCCCGGAGCTGGTCGCAGCGGTCTCCGAGGCCGGTGGCTTCGGCTTCCTGTCCGCCGGCATGCTCACCCCCGCGGCGCTGAAGGCGCAGATCGAGCGCACCGCCGAGCTGACCGGGCGGCCATTCGGCGTCAACCTCTTCGTCCCGCAGCCCGACACCGGCGCCGACATCTCGGGCCACGAAGTCCGGCTGCGGGGGTTCGCCCGCGAGTACGACGTCGAGCTCGGCGAGCCGAAGTGGGACGACGACGCCTATCCCGCGAAGCTGGACGTCGTGCTCGAGAAACGCGTTCCCGTGGTCTCGTTCACCTTCGGCCCGCCCACGCCGTCGGACGTCGTGCGCCTGAAGGACGCCGGTATCAAGATCGTCATCACGGTGACCACGCCCGAGTCCGCGCAGCGGGCGGCGGACCTCGGCGCCGACGCGCTCGTCGTCCAGGGCTTCGAAGCCGGCGGGCACCGCAGCCTGTTCACCGACGACCCGAGCCTGCCCGGCGGCGGCGCGGAATACGGCGTGCTCGCGCTGCTGAGGCTCGTCGCCGCGCGGGTCGACCTGCCGCTGATCGCCGCGGGCGGGCTGGTGCACGGCGCCGACGTCGCGGCCGTGCTCGCCGCCGGGGCCGTCGCGGCCCAGCTGGGCACGGTCTTCCTGCGCGCGGACGAGGCCGGGACGTCGGAGGCGCACCGCAAGGCCCTCGCCCTCGCCGAGCGCGAGACGGCCTTCACCCGCGCGTTCAGCGGCCGCCCGGCGCGCGGGCTGGTCAACAAGTTCATGGACGCCCTGTCCGAGGGCGCGCCGGCCGCATACCCGCAGCTCAACCACCTCGCGGGCCCGGTGCGCAAGGCGTCCGCGAAGGCCGGCGACCCCGAAGCGATCTCGCTGTGGGCGGGCCAGACCTACCCGCTCGCCTACGACGCCTCGGCCGCCGTGATCATCGAGCGGCTGAAGGTCGAGGCACGCGAAGCCGCCGCGCGCCTCGACCGGATCCGCTAGCCGCCGGAGCGGTTCAGCACCGAGTGCCGCTTGCTGTACAGGAAGTAGATGATCAGGCCGATCACGAACCAGACGGCGAACCGCAGCCAGGTCGCCGGCTGCAGGAACGTGATCAGCCAGATCGAGAACACGACACCGATCGCGGGCACCACCGGCATGCCCGGCGTCTTGAACGTCCGCGGCAGGTCCGGCTGCTTGTAGCGCAGCACGATCACCGCGACGCAGACGACGACGAACGCGAGCAGGATGCCGATATTCGTCAGCTCGGCCGCCTCGCCGATCGGCAGCACGCCGGCTATGATCGCGGACGCGCCGCCGAGGATCCAGGTCATCCGGCTCGGCACCTGGCGCTTCGGGTTCGTCTTGCCGAACCACGGCGGCAGCAGGCCGTCGCGGCTCATCGAGTAGCCGACGCGGGTCGCGCCCATCAGGAACGTGAAGAGCACGGTCAGGATGCCGACGATCGCGCCGATCGCGATCACCGTGGCCAGGCCGTCGAGGCCGACCGACTTGAACGCCGTCGAGAACCCGCTCTTCGGGTCGATCTCGGTGTACTTCTGCATGCCGGTCAGCACCAGGCAGGCCAGCACGTACAGCACCATCGAGATGGCGAGCGAGTACAGGATCGCCTTCGGCATGTGCCGCTGCGCGTCCTTGGACTCCTCGGCCGCGGTCGACATCGCGTCGTAGCCGAAGACGGCGAAGAACACCGTTGCGGCGCCGGTCACCGCGCCGCCGAAGCCCGCGGGCGCGAACGGCGTGTAATTGCCGGTCTTGACGTAGAAGAAGCCGACCAGGATGACCACCAGCACGATCAGGACCTTGATCCCGACCATCGCCGTCTCGAACCGGGCGGCGCTGCGGATGCCGCGGTTGAGCAGGAACGCGATCAGCAGGCACAGCAGCGCGGCGAACAGGTCGACCTTGTGCCCCGGCCCGGTGCCGGGCGCGCCGAGCATCCACGCGGGCAGATCGAGGCCGATCTGGCCGAGCAGGAAGTTGAAGTAGCCCGAGATGCCGATCGCCACCACCGACACGATCGCGGTGTACTCCAGCAGGAGGTCCCAGCCGATGAACCAGCCCACGACCTCGCCGAGCACCGCGTAGCCGTAGGTGTAGGCCGAGCCGGCCTTCGGGATCAGGCCGGCGAACTCGGCGTAGGAGAACGCCGCCGCGGCGCTGGCGACCCCGGCGATGAGGAAGGAGATCAGCACCGCCGGGCCGACCCCCGGGATGCCCGCCGCGTCGTCGCCGTGCGCGACGCTGCCGGCGAGGGCGAAGATCCCGGCGCCGATGATGCCGCCGATGCCGATGGCGGTCAGCTGCCACAGCCCCAGGGTGCGTTGCAGCCCGCCGCTTTCGGTCGTGTCCTGGATCTGGTCGATCGGCTTGCGCCGGAAGATGCCGGAGCTCGAGCCCAGGCCCTCTGGAGCGGACATCGTCGTCTCCCGAACGGTCGGTGGAAGGTCCGGATCACGGACCCTCGCCGGAACCTACCGCCAACTCCGCGGGCGTACAGCCTGAGCGCGTCAGCCCGCCGCGGTGTCCTCGCTGACCGCCTTCGGCGCCGTCGCGGCCGCCCGCTTGGCCTGGGTGGTCCGGACCGCACTCGCCGCGAAGTAGGTGAGCAGTTCGGCGATCTCGACCGGGTCGTCCAGCTGCGGGCAGTGCCCCCAGTCCTCGCGGACCAGCAGCCTGCTGTGCGGCACGAGCGTGTGCAGCTGGCGCCCGGACGCCGCGGTGACGAGCTTGTCCTTGCCGCACGCCACGACCAGCAGAGGCACCTCGACCGAATCGAGGCGGTAGGCGTCGGCGAGCTCCGCGACGAGCTGCCGGGCCTCCTCCAGCCGGCTCTTGGTCGCGCGGTAGTCCGGGAAGAGCGCGGTGAAGCGCTGCACCTGGGTCGCGTCCGCCGCGCCCGAATCGGCGTACAGCAGCCGCGGGACGACCTGCTCGGCGACCTTGCGCACCAGGAACCCCGGCACCGGGACGGGCAGGGACGAGTACAGCCGCAGCGGCAGCGGATAGCGCGCCACCGCCCGGATCAGCCACGAATCGACGAAGCCCGGCGCGGCGATGGACACGACGCCGGAGATCGGCAGCCTGCTGTTCTGCGCCGCGCGCAGGCTCATGGTGCCGCCGAGGGAGTTCCCGGCCAGCACGACCGGACCGAGGACGGCCTGCTCGCGGACGACGGCGGTGGTGAACGCGTCGAGCTGCGGCAGCATCGGGCCGGGCCGCAGCGGCTGGGCGTCGCCGAACCCGGGCAGATCGACCGCGACCGCCGGGATCCCGGCGGCCGCGAGCTGCTCCAGGGCGGGGCGCCAGGTGTCGGCGCTGTCGCAGTAGCCGTGCAGGAGCACCAGGCGCGGGGTGGTGGGGCGGACGTGCGGCGCCGCGGCCCGGCGGCGCAGCGAGCGGCGCGGCGCCTCCGGCTCGGGGGCGGTTTCGCCGACCTCCAGCACCCGGGTGCGGACGCCGGCGTAGCGCCGGAAGGAGACCCGGATCGGGTCGTCGTCACTGGGCCGGCCGCCCGGTTCAGCCGGCGCGGGCCGCTTCGTCGCGGTCATGTGTTCCAGATTACCCGGCCGTGCTTGGGTTTTGGGGGAATTTCGGTGCTAACGACCAGGTCTCGAACTGAATACGTCGAAAAATCACCGGATGCCGAAAAGTGTTCCGCGCTGGGCGGATCCGGTGATCCGCCCAGCTCACGGCCGGTCTAGCGGGTGAAGACGATCTTGCCCGCGGTGTCCCCTTCGAGCATTGCGCGGAAGCCCTTGGGCGCTTCGGAAAAGGAAAGTTCCGCGCCGATCTGAGGCCGGACGCCGGTCAGGTCGAGGTAGGCGAGCAGGTCCGCGAGCTCGTCACGGGTGCCCATGGTCGAGCCGGCGACGCGCAGCTGGAGGAAGAAGACGCGCTGCAGCTCGGCGTGCGCGTCCGGGCCGCTGGTCGAGCCGGAGACCACGATGATGCCGCCCGGTTTGAGTGATTTGACCGAATGCGACCAGGTCGCCTTGCCGACGGTCTCGAAGACGGCGTCGACGCGCTCGGGCAGCCGCGCGCCGGATTCGAACGCCTGGTGGGCGCCGAGGCCGGTGGCGAGGGCGCGCTTCTCCTCGGTGCGGCCGGTGACCCAGACCCGGAACCCGGCCGCGCGGCCGAGCTGGACCAGCGCCGTCGACACGCCGCCGGAGGCACCTTGCACGAGCATGGTCTGCCCCGGCCGCAGCCCGGACTTCACGAAGAGCATCCGGTAGGCGGTCAGCCAGGCCGTGCCCATGACGGACGCCTCGGCGAAGCTGAGCCCTTCGGGCTTCGGGACGACGTTGCGAGCCGGCACGACGACCTGGTCGGCGAACGTGCCCTGATGCTTCTCGGTGAGCAGGGTGCGCTTCGGGTCCAGCGTGTCGTCGCCCTGCCAGCCCGGCGCGTTGATCACCGAGTGGATGACGACCTCGGAGCCGTCGTCGAGGGTGCCGGCGCCGTCGCAGCCGAGGATCATCGGGAACTGCTCCGGCTTGATGCCCACGCCGCGCAGCGTCCAGAGGTCGTGCATGTTGAGGCTGGCCGCCTTGACGTGCACGCGGACCCAGCCGTCCGGCACTTCGGGTTCGGGGCGCTCGCCCACGACGAGCGAGTCCAGCGGGCTGTCGGCGTCGGGTTCCTGCGCGTACACGGCGAACATGTCCTGCAACGTACCGCCCCTGGCACGCGGGGGCAGCAGGGCGCGCGTAGGCTCACACCGTGTTCAACGGGCTGGCCGACTGGTGGGACGGGGTCGAGCTGTGGCTCGCCCAGGCCTGGTTCCCGGTGCAGTTCGTGCTGGTCATGGTGGTCGTCGTGCCGCTGTGCCTGGCCGCCGCGTGGGTGCTCGACAAGCTGGTCGGCCTGTTCGCCCGCCGGCTCGCTCCGGGCCGTGACGACGACTCGGACTCCTCGGCATAAGCTCGCGCACCATGTTCAACCGAAGGCGGATCACCGCCGCGCTGATCGGGCTCCTCGTGCTGGTGCTGGGGGGCTGGCTGGTCAAGGACAACCTCGGCAGCGGATCGTCGTCGCCGGCCACCCCCTCGAGCGCGAGCGGCACCGCGCCCGCCAAGGGCGGTGCGGCCGTACCGGGCGCGGACTCCGGGCTGCCGGTGAAGGCGCTTTCCGCGTTGCCGTCGCAGGCCACGGACACCTGGAAGCTGATCGAGGCGGGCGGCCCGTACCCCTACCCGCGCAACGACGACGTCGTCTTCGAGAACCGGGAGAAGCGCTTGCCCGGCAAGAAGTCCGGCTACTACCACGAGTACACCGTGAAGACGCCGGGCAGTCCCGACCGCGGGGCCCGGCGGCTGATCACCGGGCAGGCGCACGAGCTGTACTACACCGGCGACCACTACGCGTCGTTCGTCGTCGTGGACCCGGCCCGATGAGCGCCGGCGAGCAGGCGAAGGCCGCCGCCGAAGAGGCGTTCGCGCGGGGCGCGTACCCGCACCTGGTGAACTCGCGGCCGACCGTCGACAAGGCCAGCACCCTCACCGCGTTCGCCGAAGCACTGTCCTTTCCGGACTACTTCGGCCACAACCTCGACGCGCTCTACGACTGCCTGACCGACCTGTCGTGGCTGCCGCCGGGGGAGCACGTGCTGATCTGGCCGGGCTCGGACGCGCTGCGCAAGGCCGAACCCAAGACCTACCTGGCCATCCGCAGCGTGCTTTCGGACGCCCAGCGCGCGCTGGGCCCGAGCGGCCGCAGCGCCGGTTCGTGGCGGCTCACCGTAGTGCTGCCGGACGCCTGAGCGGCGCCTGGCAGCGGCTCGGGACTCATGCGCCCCAATGTGGCGTTCGGTGCGTTGGACGCACACATCTGAATATCACACCTCATAACTCCACTCACAAA